>CAYVJO010000121.1:0-7782 GCA_964451735.1 uncultured Hyphomicrobiaceae bacterium
TTAGGACCGGGCATGCCGAAATTGACAATGCTTTGCGGCGTCGCCATTGGGATGACGATCTGACGCGGCTCGTTTTGCCAGAGAACCTCGGCTATCGGTTCGAGCCTGGCCTTTTCGGGCAGATCGCCGAAAATCTCATCCAGTGCAGCAGCGAGCGCATCGGCAGTGATATCTCCGACCACTGAGACATACAAATTGTCACGAGCGAACGTTCGCGTGACGTAATCCTTCAGATCGACTGGGGCAATCACGCCAATGGTTTCAAGCGTCCCCTTGGTCGGCGTGCTGTAGGGATGCCCTTGAAAAACGTTGGCGAACCATGAATTCGAAGCAACCGTTTCCGGGTCCTCATTCCCAATTTTTATACTGGCGCGAATCTGCTCGCGAATGCGTTCGGCCGCGTCGCCATCCATGCGCGGTTCGATCAAGGCGAGACGGAGAAGCCGGAAGGCCTCATCTTTGTTTTTGGTGAGCGTCCTGATACTGCCAGTCATGGTATCGCGGCTCGCGTCGAAGGATAACTGGATCGCAAGCTCTTCAAGTTTCTCCTGAAAAGCCTGGCTAGGAATATCGCCAGCGCCTTCATCCATCATGCCACTGACGAAATAGGCGAGACCTTCCTTGCCTTTCGGGTCCTGAGCGCTTCCGCCTTTAAAGCCGAATTGCATTGCGACGAGCGGCAGCGTGTGGTCTTCCACGAGCCAGGCAACGACGCCCTTTGAACTAACGACCTTTTGTATATTCATGGCCTGAGCGGAAAAAAATGACGTTAGGAAGAAAAAAATGGCAGCCGCAATCAGGGAGAGCTGCGCGTGAGAACCAAAGCCGCGGTCAATTCGATAGGGCAAAGACATGAGCTATTCCTAATGTATGGTATCGGAGGGACCAGGCACGGACATCGGGCCGGCGGCCACGCCTTTATTCGTCGATCTCAGTTCCCCTGTCACAGATCGTTTCAGATCGAGATAGGTCCGCGCGGCGGCTTGAATGTCTTCGGCAGTGACCTGTTCGAGCCGTTCGGCGCGCTTCTGGATATCCTCGATGGTCCGTCCTGTTGCCAGAGCCCATCCGTATGTGCGGGCCTGATTGAATTGACTGTCTTCGCTGTAGATGAGTTGAGCAATCTTGGCGTTGCGGGCACGCTCCAACTCGGCTGCCGTGACGCCGTTGTCCTTGATATCTGCAATCACCTCGTCGAGCGATGTCTCGATTGTTTCGAGCGTCACGTCACCGGCTGCTACTGCGTAGAAACCGATCCGGCCATAATCGAGAGAGTCCCCAGAAAACCAGGCACCAGCGGACGCGGCTATTTTTTCCTCGACCACGAGCCTGCGGTAAAGGCGTCCCGTCGTATCGGAGCCGATGATTGCAGAGAGAAGATTGAGAGCTTCAGCCTGACGTTCCTCCGCTGTCCTGTTTGAGGGCGTGAGATAATGGCGCGATAACGTATTCCTTGCCACTCGATCGTCCTTAAGAACCACACGGCGCGGTGCGATCGGCTCCGGCTCCTTGACCCTAACCCTCGGGGGCAAGTCGGCTGACGGCTCAAGCTTGCCGTATTTCTCTTCAGCCAGCTTCAAGACCGCATCGGCCTCGACATCGCCTGCAACAACCAGAATTGCATTGTTCGGCGCGTAATAGCGGCGATAGAACGCAATTGCGTCTTCCCGGTTGAGGCCGCGTATTTCGTACTCCCAGCCTATGATCGGAACACGATAAGGATGGGCGAGATAAAGTACGGCGGCCATTTGCTCGGAAAGAATGCTGCTGGGATCGTTATCTACGCGGGAACGGCGTTCTTCGAGAACTACGTTACGCTCAGTGACGACATCTTCTTCCCGAAGCTGCAAATTCCTCATCCGGTCCGCCTCCATCTCCATAACAAGGGGGAGACGGTCGGGCGCGACACGTTGAAAATAGGCTGTCGTATCCTGTGAGGTGAATGCGTTGTCCTGACCGCCATTCCGCGCGATAATTTTGGAGAACTCGGCGGGGGGTATCTTTTCGGTACCCTTGAACATCAAATGTTCAAGGAAATGCGCTATCCCCGATTTGCCCACCGGCTCGTCTGCGGACCCTACCCTATACCAGACAATATGCGTCGCAACGGGCGCGCGCCGGTCAGGAATAACAACCACCTCCATACCGTTCGCCAGTGTCGTGTAAGTGATTTTTGCAGTTTGGGCGTAGGTATCGCTGACAGGCTGGATCAGTGCCATTATGCTTACCAGAGCGAGAAGGAAGGGATGTGGGGATACAATCATAGCGCGCATCTCTTTATGAAGACGTCGGAATAGAACTATCGCATGCCGTGCGAGGCCAGCAAGTTACAATTTGGAAAGACCGTGGGACAACAGCTGCAACAAGCCCCAAAGTCAAAAACGCCAGTTGTGAGAAAAGGCAAATGAAATATAGGGAAGTTATTCAGTTCCGGTTTTATCGCAATGGCTCATGATGAAGAGCTGCGCTAAAGAGCCGCGGGAGTATCTGTTAAGAACGGAGAGACGATCTAATCTTAATCGTCTTGTTGACCGCCGCCAATCTGCTTGCTGATTGCCTTGCCCAGTTTCGATTGGCAGCGAGGCTTGCGTCCCACATTCTTTTCAAATTCAACAATGTTAGCCTTATCGCTCCAATTGCCTTCGGCACAATATTTCTCTTCAGCTTCGGCAGCTTCCTTCTCTTTCCGAGCCCTGATCTTATCAGCGTCTTCCGGCCAGGTCTGTTGGGCGGACGCTGTCCTTACGCCTGGTTCGGGAAGAGACTGTGTGCTCGGCGGAAGCACGATACCGGGACGCTCCGGCACACTTTCGTCATCCGCCTTTTTCGAGGTCAGATTGATACCGGCGGCTTCGAGTATCGGGGCATCGATGTGGAGGTCGGCACTGTTGCAGCCGCCAAGCACAAGCAACCAGGCCGCCAGCGGCAGTATGGCAAGTGCGCGTATTCTTGCGTTTATATGTTCCATTTGCCGGACCCCTCCAAATCGGGTCAACGCAAGAGCTAAATGCTTTTTGGGACTTTTGTATGACTCGGCCAGAGCCAGTCAAGGATCAGTCCCAACACGCCCACAGTAATTGCCACATCGGCTATGTTGAAGACATACCAGTAAAAGCCGGCGTAATGGAAAGAAAAGAAATCCGCAACTGCACCGTAAACGATGCGGTCAATCATATTCCCGATCGCGCCGCCAACGATCAAGCTGAGTGAAATGGCGACCAGACGCGAAGCCG
Organism: uncultured Hyphomicrobiaceae bacterium; assembly: GCA_964451735.1. GTDB lineage: Bacteria > Pseudomonadota > Alphaproteobacteria > Rhizobiales > Rhodomicrobiaceae > JAHQVI01. The sequence goes on from CAYVJO010000121.1 coordinate 3,234, forward strand.
CATTGCTCATCCATAAAAACAAGGCGACAACGGCGACTGCCGAAAACACGATCAAAGCAACCTGCCCGAGACCGCCGTCCTGTGGTAGAAGTCCGTAGGATATGCCAGGATTCCAGACCATGACGAGGTCCAGGAAGGTCGTTACTGCGACGCGCCCCCGCTCGGCGATGCCATAGATTTCGAGCATCCAATATTTATGGAGCTGATCGGCAGCCAGCGTGGCGACAGCGATGGTGAGGCCCAAGGCGCTGTGACATCCCCACAGGGCGATACGGCCGAACGCTCCACCTTTGGTTTCGGTTCGCGATTGTGGCATGGCGGCACTGGCCCCGTCCGATTGCGATTCGATCTGACTACCGCCTTAAAGATGAGAACGCAGCGCGTCAAGACGCGTCAGGTGGCTTTCGAATTGGCTGGACCCGTCTGAAGGCGGTGAGACGGCGTCTGAAGGCGTTTTCTGCGCGGAGCCCAAGCAGCATGCAGGCGGGCAAGAGCAGAAGTCCGCCTATCATGGCCGCAATGAGCGTCGTCGCGCTCAAGCGCCCGAACAGCCTGAGCGAGGGCAGATCCGAGAACATGGTCACGGCGAGCCCGCAAGCGAGCACGACGCTCGTCAGGATCAAAGCCGGTCCGATCAGTTCGCCGGCACGCGCGGCGGCGCGCCTCAAATGGGCGCTCGTCCAGTCCTCATAGCGCAGCCTGTTGAGATAATGGACCGTCGCGTTGAGCCCGAGCCCGAACGCGACAACCAGAGCGATCACGCTGGCAAATTGCAGTCCCTCCCCCGTCAATGCAAGCGAGGCCCCCGCGGTAAAGACCGGAAAAAGGCCGGGAAGGAGACTGATAATGCCAACAAGCGCCGAGCGGAAAGCCAAGCCGATCAGCGCGGATACGAGAACCATCTCTGCTGTCAGCATCAGATTGATCTTCTGGATCATTGCAGAACTGTTGCGCGCGGCGATCACGGACAGGCCGCTGACCGTGATCTCGAATTCAGGATGCGCCGCGCGGATAGGATCGAGTGCCGCTTCGAGCCTTGTGACAGTAGGCAATAGCTCGCTGGCGTCCACATCCGGAATGCGCCCCGTGACAAGGGCGACGTCTTGCTCGGGGGTAACGAACCGTTGGGTCAGATGCGCAGGGAGCAGTCCTACATATTGGGTCAGGGTCGGTATGTCGTCCTGTCCCGTCTCGGCAAGCCACCGCTTAAGTGTTTCAACCGACCAGACATTGCCGACACCGGCCTGCTCTTCCACGACGCGATGGATCTTCGCAACCACTTCGAGCGGCAAAAGTTCGTAAAGGCGCATATCGCCCGGAAACTCCACCATCACATCGACAGGATTGGCGCCGGTCAACTTCATATCGAGCCGCCCTGCCGCCTCCACCGCCTGCTCACGGTCCGGGACCTGATCGGCGAGCCGGTAACGCGGCTCAAGCGTCAAATGCGCAAGGCCTAGCCCGAAAGCAAGACCAGCTCCAAGCGTCGCGACTGTCCAGGCGCGGCGCGTGACACGATATGCAAGCCAGGCGCTTAGCGCCTTGAGCAGGGACATGGGGCCGTCGCGCTCGGCCATTCGCGCGACACGTGCGCTGTCGCGGTCGAGCAGGAGCAATGCCAGGAGGGGCACGACCAGGATGACCGCGATGAAGGCCACGCCCATGCTGATCGCGCCTGCCAAGCCGAAGGTCTGGATCATGGCCGAGTCGGCGAAAGTCAGCGCGATGAAAGACAGCGCCGCCGTCGCGCTGCTCAGGAAACAGCCGGGCCCGACGACGAGGAGGGCATAGCGTATGGACTGCATGCGGCTGTCGCCCGCTAGAATGCGATCTCGCAACGCAACCGTCATCTGCATGGAGTCCGAAAAGGCCATGACCATCGTCAGTGGCGAAATGACGTTTAGAAACAGGTTGAGCCGGAACTCGGACCAGCCAAGCGTTCCCAGGGACCAGAGGATGGCAATGACAGGCGGAACCGCGGCGATCGCAATGAAGGAATAATGACGGAAGAAGACGAGTGCGATGACAATGCCGATCAGAAAACCGAGGCCGTTATAGACGATACGGTCATGTTGGACAGCGTCACGAATCTCTTGCTGTATGACGGGCGCACCGGCGAGCCGGACACTGAGGCCCGTTCCGGAGAGATGGGAGGAGACGGTCTCGCCGATGTCGCGCACGGCCTGCTTGAGGCGTTCGTCCGATACAATGCCGGGATCGAGCGCTGCAACAATCAGCGTCAGTTCGCCGTCGCCGGACAACAATTTGCCGTCGAGGATGCGATTGGTCCGAACGTCCCGAATGAGAGTGTCATAGGTCTCGCCTTGCGGCAACTCGGAGGGAAAGAGCGGCGGCGGCAGTTTTCCGGGTTCAGGGGAGGCACGTGCGGAGAAAATCGATATGACCCCGCGCAGGCCATCCACGAATTGCAGCTCGATGACGGCATCTCGAAGCGCATGGACCGAGTCACGCTCCAGTAGCGTGCGACCCTCGATAACGATCAGAACGTCATATTCGCTGGACGGAAACCGGCTTGAAAATCTCTCATACTGGCGGAATTCGGCTGTATCGGAGCGGAACAGTTCGCTCAGAGAGTCGTCCACTTTCAGCCGGTCAACCCCTAACGCCATGAGAATGGACACGAGTATGACTGCAACCGTTGTGAGCCAGCGAAAGCGGAGCGCAATGAGCCCGATCCTTTCGGCTCCCAGGCTGATCGACATTACGCGGCTCGGCGCCACGGCTTGTTCGACTTTTTTCTGCATTCCGGCGCGCCCCAGTTCCGACACCGCCGAAGAGTCACAACGAAAACCGCCGCTTTGAGGCAGCAGATGCTCGCTGGATTTCGCCGTTCGCCCGAAAGTCGTCGCCAAGTGAATCGGACTACTTTAGTGTGTAATCCAGTTCAACGAATAGGGGCAAGCCCCTAGTCTGGCCAGACGCCGCCTTTTAAGCGGTGCGTTCGATAGCCACCTCGACTTCTGCTGGGAGAGACTCTCCAGTTTGAACACTGCCGAGCGCCTCTTGTAAGGCTTGACGCATCCGGATTGGATCCCCGATAGCCGGCAGAAAGATTTCTTCCTCGCCATTCCCCGAAATGTGAATTCTGCCGTAATTCAGTACCCGTCCAAGGATACCCTGATCCACGCTTACCTGCTCGACCGACCCAAGCTGAAGTTCTTGCGTGACACGCTGAATGAAGCCGCGCTTGAAAATCACGCGCTGACTGGTAACGCCGATTTCCATCGTCCATATTGGATACATTACGCTTACAAAGAGGGTTAATCCAAGAATGATGGGCGCCAGCGCTACCCAGGCATATGCCTCGCTGTAGGTCATGAAGGCAAGGATAGCTGCCACCACAAGGGCACCATAAGCCGCAACATACCTGATGACCGGAAAATGCGCCTCGTAATGAAGCATCTCGTTCCCGGCAAGACTTTGCCGAATATAACCCATAGCCTGCTCCTCCTGTCGTTCCGGCTGCAACGCGTATGCCGTGCAAAATAACGCTCAAGCGCCGAATTTGTTCGATGAAGGCAGTACGTTTGGAAAAAAACGCAGAAAATGGACGGCTGTGTCGCCGTAGATCCTGCGGTCCAGGAGGGTGAAGCTGGATGGAAGCAGGATCTCCGCGCTGACGCGCTCTTCGACAACGGCCACCGCCTTCGGCCCAAGCCATCCACCCTGCAACGCTGAAGCTAGAGCGCGTTCCGCCAAGCCTTGATCATATGGGGGGTCGGCGAAGACAAGGCCGAAAGGGCGGAGCGTGCCGATCCCACCGAGCTTCGTGGCATCACGGCGGTAGATTTTCGTCTCGCCGATGACGCCAAGGCTCTCGATATTCTCGCGAATGAGGCCTCGCGCTTGCGCTGTATCGTCGATGAAATGCGCGTAAGCAGCACCGCGCGACAAGGCTTCGAGGCCAAGCGCCCCGCTTCCCGCGAAAAGATCGAGCACACGGACGCCTTGGATCGAAAAGTCCTCGACACCATGAGCCAGGATATTGAATATCGATTCACGCACCCGGTCGCTTGTGGGCCGGATGTCGTTGGTTTTAGGCGCAGCGAGCGCGAAACCGCGAAAACGCCCGGCGACGATTCTCATTTCACCCGCCGTTTTGCCGGCCGCGCAGCCGGTTTCAGCCTCGGCCCCTTCCCAGCGCGCGCCTGAGTCCCTGCCTCCCCAGATTGCGCCCCGCGCTCAATCTTCTTCTCTTTCAACCCCAGACGTTCCGCCTCGGCCTGCCCGAGTTGGTCGGCGAGAATGCGCCTTTTGATTTCGCTGATCGCGCCAGGTTCCAGATCGCCCAACGCGAACGGCCCGAAAGACACACGGATAAGGCGGTTGACCGTCAGGCCGAGCGACTCCATGATCTTACGAACCTCTCGGTTCTTGCCCTCGCGCAGACCGATCGTAAGCCAGCTGTTTGTGCCCTGGACGCGGTCGAGCTTGGCTTCGACTGGGCCATACCGAATACCATCGACGACGGCGCCGTCTGCAAGCTTGTCGAGCGCCTCCGCCGAGCCATCGCGCGAACCAGCGCTGC
>CAYVJO010000122.1:0-7749 GCA_964451735.1 uncultured Hyphomicrobiaceae bacterium
GCTCGACGTTCCGGACAACGATCCCCGCCGCCGCCAACGCACGTTCGAAGGTGAAAGAACAGCCGAGTGCGAACGCCACCATATCGTCACGCCAAAGGTCGAGAACATCGGTGACTTGTTCCGTCAACTCACCATCCCGGTAAATATTATATTTCGGCACGTCCGTACGGATATCTATGTCGGCGCCGAGGGTGCGCATCATCGGGTCGCCCGTATCCGATACGCCGACCAGTGGGCATGGCTTTGGGTTGCGGTGACAAAAACGCATGAAATCGAGTGCTAGATTTTCCGGCAGGATAACAACGTTCGCCTGGAGAAAGCCTTCGGCCAGCCCAGCCGTGTGCCGCGTGTAAGCGCCCTGGCGAATCGCCGACCGGATATACGGAACAGACGCTGTGCGCAGATCGGCGTGGGATGGAGACATATCGGAAGTCATGACTCAACAAGGATTGGTTATTACAATCCTTACAAAGTGCTGAGTGGGGGGCATAAGGTCAAATCGTTATTTTTTTTCGGTCTTGATCCAAAAATGTAATCACCAGCGGGAAGTGCTAAGACCGGCTTTTTTGCGGCTCACGCGCGCCTTTGCGGATTGGCGTGGACGCGCCGCCGCCGCGCAGGTCCTGTTCGGTTGCGACTTCCAAGGCGAGCCCGGCGGCCCGCGCGGCAATGAAACTGCGCGGCTCGCCTAGAAAGGAGGCGGTAAAATGCAGCTGGCCTGGGCGCCATCCTGGGTCGAACTCCGCGATCTGCCCGGCGCGCAAATAGGTTTCGGCGAGTGTTCGAGGCAGAACGGCAACGCCGATATCGGCGACGACCATCTGAAATCCGGCCATCAGCGAGGAAGTCGGGAAAATCCGTACCCCTGCGCCATAGCGTTCAATCAGCTGCGTACGCAACTCGCGATAGGGCCGCGTATGCCGGGCGTAGGAGATAACCGGCATCGTCGCCAGATCGACCTCTTTTCGCGAGGCGGCCTTGAACCAGCCGACCTCAAAAGGGGGGAGCGCGATATTGTCGATGGTGAATTCGGATACCGGCCCCATCAGCAGCGCCAGATCGATCGAGCGCGCCAGCAGCCCGTCACGCAAATTGAGCGAGATATCCACCGTCACCTCGACACTGAGCTGAGGATAAGCCCTGCTCAGCCGAGCGAGAAAGGCGGTCAACCACGATTGTGCGATCGTCTCTGCAACGCCAATGCGCAACAGGTCTTCCAGCCCGTCTGCTTCGATGACGCTTTCACGGATCTGCTCCAAAGACATCGAGATGCGTTCGGCATGCGCGAGCAGAAGCTGTCCTTTTTTTGTGAGCGTCACGCCGCTCGGTCCGCGTTCGAAAAGCTGCGCCTTCACGGAGTCCTCAAGCGACGCTATGCGCGCCGAGACGGCCGGCTGAGACAGATTCATCTGCTCGGCTGCGCGGCGCACGCCACCGAGACGCGCGACCCATAAAAACGTCCTGAGCTGATCGAGGGTCATGGCCATAACGTGATCATAAGCGATTGTGGCTGGATTGGCGGCGCAAAACTGGAGCAACACGATGGCCTCGGGACCTCAGTGTGCTGCCTGAGACCTTAAAACCCCGTCTTCCGAGAGATTAGCGGCATCATATGCCGCATACAATTCATCACGCTGGATGTCCTGAAATGCTGCGAGGGCCTACAAATTGTCCTCCATCCAGCCTAAATCATAACCATGTCAAATCGTAAAAACTCCACACGGCGAACACTCCTCAAGGGACTTGCCGCCGCTTCCGTTGGCGCTTTGCTCCCCTGGACACGGGTGCGCGCTCAATCCGCAGATATCCTCGCCAAGCCAATCCCATCGAGCGGCGAGCCCATGCCGGCTATTGGCCTCGGCACCTGGATCACCTTCAATGTCGGACGCGACCAAGGGCTGCTCGACGAGTGCGCCGCAGTAATGGCCGCGTTCTTCGAGGATGGCGGCCGGATGATCGACTCATCCCCAATGTACGGCTCCTCACAGCCAGCTATAGGTTATGGCCTGAACAAGCTCGGATATCCGAAAGCGCTTTTCTCGGCTGAAAAGGTGTGGACGTCCGACGCTGAAAGCGGGCCGCAGCAAATGGAGCAATCGCGTAGCCATTGGGGGGTGCCTCGCTTGGATCTCATGCAGGTTCATAACCTCGTCGCCTGGGAGCGCCATCTCGAAACGCTTTTCGCCATGAAATCCGAGGGCAGGCTGCGTTATGTCGGCATCACGACCTCACATGGCCGCCGTCATGACGACCTTGAGCGGATCTTGGCTGCGCACCCCATCGATTTCGTGCAGCTCACCTATAATCCGCGCGACCGCGAAGCAGAGGCGCGCCTTCTGCCCCTGGCTCAGGAGCGTGGAATTGCAGTCATCGTCAACAGGCCTTTTCGCGGCGGTCCGCTGGTGAAGCAGGTGAAACGCCATCCGCTGCCCGATTGGGCAGACGAAATCGGTGTTGCGTCATGGGCGCAGTTTCTGCTGAAATTCATCATCTCGCATCCTGCCGTAACATGCGCCATACCGGCGACAACGCGCGTCGATCATGTGCGTGAAAATCTTGCCGCCGCGAGCGGTCCCATGCCCGACGAAGCCATGCGCCGCCGCATGGCCGATCATGTTGAGCGGCTCTGAATGTCGGAATGGTGGACTTATCAGCCGGCGGATCTGCTCCTTTTCGCGCCGCGTGTCTACTATCGACTGATAGCGCTCCATAATGAGGCAGTATGGCCGTTGCATATCCTGATGGCGGCGCTCGGTCTCGCCATTATCTACAGGTTGATAATGCCATCGGTGGCGAGCATGCGTGTGTTGGCCGTCATTCTAGGCGCCGTCTGGCTTTGGGTCGGCTGGTCATTCGTCTGGGAGCGCTACGCCACGATCAATTGGGCCGTTGCATATGTAGCCCCGCTTTTCGCCGTTCAGGCTTTGCTTCTGCTTGGTTTGGCGCTAGACGGGCGCGGTCCGGCGCGGCTTGCCTTAGGTTCTGTATCGGGCATGGCGATCATCGGCTTGCTGATTTTCGCCATCGCGGGCTATCCGCTCATTGCCCCGCTCATGGGCCGGGATTGGACGGCCTCTGAGGCGTTCGGCATTGCTCCCGACCCGACAGCTGTCGCAACGCTTGCAATTCTCGCCCTGTGTCAAGGACGTATGGGGGCCGCAGCCATGATCCTACCCACGCTCTGGTGTGTGATCACGGGCGTGACATTATGGACGATGGAGTCTGGAGATTTTTTCATCGCTCCCTTATGCGCCCTCGCCGCAATCGGTCTTGCCATGATCAGCCGCATCGTGCCTGTCCGCGAATGAGGGGAAACCGGCATGGCGATTGCACGATTTTTCATGTTGGACACAGTCGCAAGTCCAATGCACGATTTTGAGAGGAGAAGACGATCATGCTCGATATCTTGATACTCGTATGCGCTGCCGGGTTGTCGCCATCGGACTGCAACGCCAAGACAGCGCTCGATGTATATCACGCGCCCAGCGCTAACCAGGGTGTTATGTGCGGGCTATTTGGACAAACCTATCTCGCTCAAACCTCGCTCGCCAAGCGCGGTCCTGGGGAATATCTTAAGATTACATGTTTGGCTCGCCGGGCAAAAAGCTGACTCGCGGCGTTCACTCCACGGACCGGATCTTGAAAAAGCCGCCTTCATTTTGGTGGAAAGGTGCGCATCAAAGCCGCCACTCTATGATGCGTATCGGTGTAGGGTTCCAGCCTGAACAGGGATTGTAAAGCTGCGGACAGTTCGAGATCACCGTAATTACGGGCCTTTCCGCTTCGAGTTCGACGAAATCCCACGGAATGGATCGTCCCTCCTCGATCTGCGTCGAGCCATCCGGCCTCACTGGCACATTCATGAAGAAATTGATGTTCTGATGAATGTCGCGGGGGCTCATGCCAAGCTCTGCGGCGGCGGAAAGAAAATTGCCGCGGCAACTGCACGTATCCTCGATGCCGTAGCGCAAAGCGTTCACTTCGCTGCTACAGGCGCCACCGATCGTGTCATGATTGCCGACAGTGTCCTCCACAACAGTCATGAGCACGTCAGCGACATCGGAATAAAGCTTGAAACCTTTAGAGATGTAAATCGAACCATTCAGCTTCAGCGTGTTCGCGTTATTATACCGAATCTCCGTATTCGCCGCGTCGAAACACATGAAATCGACAGCCTGCTGGCCGCCTAGGTCGATGATGCGCATCCTTGTGCCGGCATCCAGCTTTCCGATATGGTGGTTCGCGCCCGGCTGCATCGTCGTGTCGCGCAGTATCCTGCCTTGTATGTCGAGCGCCCGCTTGCTTTTCTCCGCGCCGTGAAGCTGCTCGGCCTCCGCCATTTTCTGGATTGCGGCGCGCTTGTTTTCCTCCGCATTCCTGCGCGCAAAAGCGGCCCGCTCCTCGATTGTGACATTTTCCGAGGCAAGCAAAATTCCGGCCATGCATCACTCCTTTTGTATAGCCTGCTGCATCTCGTTCTCCCGGCCTGGCTCGAACCAGGCCAGACGGCCGCGCAGGGTGACGACCGTGCCGATGATGATGATCGCCGGCCCTTTCAGCTCAGCCTCGCTGGTCTTGGCCGCAATGTCGGCAATCGTTCCTGTTACAACCCTCTGCGCCCGTCGTGTGCCGTTGTCTATGACGGCAACGGGCATCTCCGGCGCCATACCATGACGGATGAATGAAGCGGCCAGCGTTTCGATCATGGCAAGGCCCATATAGATGGCGACCGTTTGATGCGGCTGTATCAGCGCCTTCCAATTGAGGTCCAATTCGCCGTCCTTTGCGTGGCCGGTTACGAAAATGCAGGTCTGGGCATGATCGCGATGCGTCAGCGGGATGCCGGCAAAAGCTGCGCAACCGGCAGCTGCCGTGACGCCCGGCACAACCTGAAACGGGATGCCGTGGCGCGCGATCTCGTCGATTTCCTCGCCGCCGCGTCCGAAGATGAACGGGTCGCCGCCCTTGAGCCGTAGAACGCGCCGGCCTTTGAGCGCAAGGGTGACGATAAGCGCGCTGATATCCTCCTGGCTCATCGTATGCTCGTTTCTTTTCTTGCCAACATATATGCGCTCTGCGTCACGGCGCACGAGACTCATGATACGCGGTCCGATGAGCCGGTCATAAAGCACCGCATCCGCGCGTTGCATCAGGCGCAAGGCGCGGAAGGTCAGAAGGTCTGGATCGCCTGGCCCCGTGCCGACGAGATAGACCTCCCCTACAGGCTCGCCCCCGCCAGCCGCGAACGCGCTCAGCCTGTCCCGAAGCGCAGTTTCGGCCCCGGTGAGATCGCCCGCCATGACCCGCTCGGCAACAGCGCTTTCCGTCACATCCTCCCAGAAACGGCGGCGCTGGGTGTTGTCGGTGATCTGCTCGGCGACCTCGTCGCGAAACCGGCCGAGAAATTGAGAAAGATCGCCGAACGTCGCCGGGATCGCGCTCTCCAGCTCGGCCTTTACGATGCGGGCGAGGATCGGCGAGGCACCGGACGAGGCGATGGCGGCAACCAGCGGCGTTCGATCGAGGATCGCTGGCGTGATGAAGTCACATAGCTCCATCGTATCGGCGACGTTGGCGAGAACGCCCGCCTCCTTTGCCAGGTCGCGCAGCCGTTTGTCGTTTGCGAAATTCTCCTCCGCGCCATAGGCGAGGATCGCACCCCTCACATCGTCCAATTCGGGACGCCGGGCGAAAATCTCAACCTTGGGAGACGCCGTAAACGGGCGCATCTCCTCTGATAGCTCTTGAGCGAAAACCTTAACGCTAGCGCCTGCGCTAAGCGCGCGTTCGACGCGCCGCGCCGCCAGCGTTCCACCGCCGGTTACGACAACGGTCTTGCCGCGAATATCGAGGAAGATGGGGAGATGATCCACGGATCGAATGCACCCAATTGGCCGGATCGTTAACAGTCATGTCTCTCGGATAATAGCTTGGTTCTGTTATGCAAAGCAATTTGCAACACGCATCCACCTGATGGCAGCATCGCAAGCTGAGGCGAGTCAAGCCGCCCCCATGCGATCAGGGACCGCGTCGGTGGCCTTGCTTATCCACCCCTCCCACCCAAAATCAAATTCGCCGTTTGCATTGACGCCGCCACCGCATCATATGATGTCGCAATGAACCGATTTCTGATATTCGGCGGCTTGGCCGTTCTGCTGTCCGGGTTGATGTTCTGGCTCTGGACCCCGGACAAATCCAGCGCAAGCCTTTATGCGAAATATCTTCTTCGGCAAGACGATCTGGTGGATTTGAACGGAGTACAGCTTCACGTCCGCGATTCTGGACCACGTGATGCGCCTGCAATCGTATTGCTGCATGGCCTAGGCTCCAGCCTGCATAGCTGGGACGGATGGGCGCAAGCGCTTGAAAGCCGGTACCGTGTGATCCGCTTGGACCTGCCAGGCTCGGGCTTGTCCCCGCCCGACCCGGCAGGCGATTACACCGATGCCCGCGTGGTCGGCTTGCTGAAGGCGCTTCTGGAACGGCTTGGTGTTGAGCGAGCATACTTCGCCGGGAACTCTATTGGCGGACGCATCGCATGGAGCTTCGCAGCCGCTCACACCGGGCATGTCGCCGGGCTGGTACTCGTCTCGCCGGACGGTTTTGCAAGTCCCGGCTTCGAGTATGGCGTGGCGCCTAAGGTTCCTCTCATGATGCAGGCAATGCGTTTCGTTTTACCCAAGTGGATGTTGCGTGCGAATGTCGAAATCGCTTATGCCGACAAGAAGGCGCTGACCGACGCCGCCATGGACCGCTATTACGATCTGATGCTGGCGCCGGGAAACCGGGCTGCGCTGCTTGCCAGGATGGAGCAAACAGTGCTCGCTCCGCCAGAGACGCGATTGCGCTCGATCAAAGCCCCGGTGCTTTTGCTCTGGGGGGAAAAAGACGCGATGATCCCAATCGCAAACGCTGAGGATTATCTGCGCAATCTGGCTGATGCAAAACTCGTTCGTCTCCCCGCCCTAGGCCATGTTCCGCAGGAGGAAAATCCGGATACATCAGTTGCGCCGGTCCTTAAATTTTTAGATCATCTGAATAGGAGCGGTAACGGATCTTGATCATTCTTTTGGAGCGAATTCAATAAAATCGGAACCGTTGTTTGGGCTCTAAGCTTTCGCTTGATCGCGCTTTCGCACGCAAACCGGTTCCCGCTTTTGCTGACAGCGCTTCAAATGATCACGCGGCGCACTTTTGCCGTTACCCATTCGCTGATGATAACGGTGACGAATATCATAATGAGGATCACAGACACCTGCGGCCAGGCGAGCGTATTGAGCGAGGATTCCAGAGCCAAACCGAGGCCGCCCGCGCCGACTAGGCCGAGCACGGTCGATTCGCGGATGTTGATGTCCCAACGGAAGACGCAAATGGTCGCGAAGGCGGGCAGGATTTGCGGGACAATGCCGTAGCTTATGATCTGCGCGTTGCTTGCGCCGGTCGCCCGGATCGCCTCGACCTGCCTCTCGTCGATCTCCTCGATCGCCTCGTAAAGCAGCTTGCCGATGAAGCCGATCGAGCGAAGCGCGATGGCGATGATCCCGGCCAGAAGGCCGGGGCCGATGATCGAGACCAAAAGGAGCGCCCAGATCAAGGAGTTGATCGAGCGCGAGGCGACGATGATGAACAGTGCCACGGGTCTGAGGACGAGCACCGACGGGGTGGTGTTGCGCGCAGCGAGAAAGGCGATGGGCACGGCGATGAAGATGCCGAGCAGGGTGCCCAGCGTGGCGATGTTGATGGTGTCCC
>CAYVJO010000123.1:0-5515 GCA_964451735.1 uncultured Hyphomicrobiaceae bacterium
CCATACTTTAGCCCATATCAAAAGCGGTTGCTTGGATGCTATGCGAAGCGACGGGCGGAGACAAGGAGAGACGTTAACTTACTTATAAACCTAAGGATTATGATATTTCTGGAGATTTGAAGAGATACGATGAGAGGCTAGTTTGGTGCCCTCTTGCGGCACCATTTCCTGTTTCCTAGAGGTTCAGCATATCTCTTGACCTCGTGTAAACTTAAGAAAACAGGCAATGAGCCCGAGCCTCCCCCCAGGGAAGTGGTTCTGCGTGTAGATCCGTCAAGGGCGCGGCTGTTCGCTTCGTGACTTAGAGCCTGATCCGTTCTGATGAACCCGTAGCGGTGCTCAAACTTTTTGTTTTGGCGTAATCTTTTCGCAAAACTGGCTTCCACCATTGAGGATTACGCTCTAATTCGCAGGCATTTGTTTTGAAGTTATTGTGTCGAGCGCCTTGATTGCGTCCTCTGCGTTGGCCTCACGTGCATAGTCGAGAGGCGTTCGTCCGTTCACCATTCGGCGCGCAGGGTCGGCCCCAAGTTCCATCAACAAGCGGATGAGCGCCGGCTGATTATTCGCGGCCGCTACTGCAAGCGGTGTCCGTCCGCTGAGATCGGCGGCGTCCAGATCAGCCCCCAGATGAATGAGAATGCGGATCGCCAGGGCTGTCTCGCTCCTGTTCTTGTCCTCAAGATAATTCTCGATAGCGCTCAGCAGAGGCGTTTCCGCACTAAAATCCTTGTTGGCCCGTGCATTGACATCGGCGCCGGCTTGGCCGAGCAAGCGGACAAGCGACCCGGCTTCGCGCATCTTGACCGCATGGTGCAAGGCTGTTCTGCCCGTACGATCGCGCAAGTTAGGATTTGCGCCGGCCTCAAGCAGAATTTTCGCCATTGTTTCGGTTTCTGCAGCCATGATGGGTGTCATGAGCGATAGTTTTTCAGGTTTATTCGGGTCCGCCCCATATTTCAGCAGTTCCTTGAGCTTGGGGACGTCCTCGAAAGCAAGCGCCGTCCACAATGCCTGCTCAACCGACATTTCGAGACGGTCTGGCTGCTCATGGACGCCCAATTTATCAATCGTGGATGTCTTGGCAGCGGTTGCAGGATCGCTTGCCTTGAGAGCCCATGACTGGCCCGGTGCGGTTACCGCAACGGATAAGACAGCTATAGCTAGACAGTACACAGCCGCCAAGCGGCTAATGCGACATAAGGATCTTACAATATTCGGAGACTTTTGCATTCGCTTCCAGAAAAGCCCCCCGGCCTGACGAGAACGGTTGCATCCTGGCATTGTTAGCGCCGGGATATGGGAAAAGTCCCCAGCGCGCGTCATGTGTATGCACCCTCCCATAATATACTGGGAAATGGTTGTTCTGTCCCAATCAATAAATCGGTCTTGAAGCCCATCTTCGATTTAATGTGTTTTAATGATTGGGGGATTATCGGTCACGGCTGGGCAGCGAATGCCCCGTTCATGCCTGCTGCCCATGCAATCGTGCTGAGGCTTTCGCCCGTCCGATAAGCGGGAAAAGACGTTTAAGTTCCGGCCCACCGCCCCGGCCTGTCAGGGCGAGCCGTAGCGGTTGGAATAAGGTTTTGCCCTTTGCGCCTGTGGCGTCTTTCACGGCCGAGGTCCACTCCGTCCAGCTCTCCGGACCCCAAGGCTCTGGCGGTAGAATTTTTTCTGCTTTGGCCAGCAGATCGGGCGACTCGATGATCGGTGTAACCGGGCCGGACACAACTTCCCACCACTCTTTCACATCGCCGAAGACATTCAGATTCGGCCGGACGGCCTCCCAGAAATCCGTTCCTCCCATGACACCTTCGCTTTGCAGACGATCCGCCACCTCTTCGTAGGCCAGCTCCTGGAGCAACCGCGCATTCAGTGATTTCAACTCATCGATGTCAAATCGCGCTGGCGCACGCGATAGTTTGTCAAAATCGAACAGCCCTGCAAGTTCGTGTAAACTCTTATAGGGAGCAACGGCATGGGATGTGCCGATTGTTGCTGAATGCGACATTACGGCGAGTGGTTCGAGCCCGGCCTCTCGAAAAGACTTGATGGAGAGCGAACCGAGCCGCTTCGACAATGCAAGCCCGTCCACGCCAATGAGCAGATTATGATGAGCGAAATGCGGCGGCGTTGCTCCGATGGCTTCAAAGATCTGGATCTGAACGCCGGTATTGGCGACATGATCTTCCCCTCGAATAACATGTGTGACGCCGAAATCAGCATCGTCAGACACGCTGGGGAGGGTATAGAGAAACGTGCCGTCCTCGCGGACCAGCACCGGATCGGACAAGGACGAGGACTCGATGGTTTGCTCGCCTCGGATCAGATCGAGCCACGCCACCGTTCGGTCTTGCAGGAGAAACCGCCAATGCGGCCGCTTGCCTTCCTGCTTTAGCTTGGCCCGGTCTTCATCGGTCAGGCTCAGCGCTGCTCGGTCGTAAACCGGTGGGAGCCCGCGCGCGAGCTGACGCTTGCGCCGCCGCTCCAGCTCCTCCGGCGTCTCAAAACAAGGATAGAGCCGCCCGGACGCTTTTAGGATTTCGACGATCTCGCCATAGCGATCGAAGCGCCGCGATTGCCGGACTTCCTTGTCCCAATCGAGACCCAGCCATGACAGATCCTCAAAGATGCCATCGACATATTCCTCCTTGGAGCGCTCCAGATCGGTATCGTCGAAGCGGAGTATGAACTGGCCTCCCTCGCGGCGGGCAAACAGCCAGTTCAAAAGAGCAGGGCGCAAATTGCCAATGTGAATTCGGCCTGTCGGACTAGGCGCAAAACGGACGACGGGCGTCATAAGGCCTCGCGGAACTTGTTGGTGATCGGATAGCGCCGGTCCCGGCCAAAATGACGGCTGGTAATCTTGACGCCGGGAGCGGATTGGCGACGTTTATACTCTGCAAGATAGAGAAGACGCTCGATTTTTTTCACGGTTTCAGGCGCGTGGCCGCGTTTGACGATGTCCGAAATCGGCCACTCCCGATCCACAAGGCATTCCAGAATATCGTCAAGCTCTTCGTAAGGCGGCAGCGAGTCCTGATCTTTCTGGTTTTCGCGCAACTCCGCGGTCGGCGCTTTCTTTATGATGTTTTCGGGAATGACGATTCCCGCTGGACCAAGACATCCCTTCGGGCGCACTGCGTTGCGATAACGGGCCAGTCCGTAGACTTGCATCTTATATAGGTCCTTGATGGGGTTGAAACCGCCATTCATATCGCCGTAAAGCGTTGAGTAACCGACGGAAACTTCGGATTTATTGCCGGTCGTCAGCAGCATGGAGCCGAATTTGTTTGAGATCGCCATGAGAATTGTTCCGCGCGTCCGTGACTGGATGTTCTCCTCGGTAACGTCTGGCGCCGCGCCTGCGAAAAGCGGAAGCAATGCGGCTTGGAAACCTTCTACAGGGAGTTGGATCGAAAGGATGTCGTAGCGTGATCCGAGCGCTTTGGCGCAAGCGGCAGCGTCTTCGAGCGAGGCGCTGGAGGTATAGAGATATGGCAGCATCACGCAGTGTACCCGGGCGGGGCCAAGCGCATCGACGGCGATCGCCGCTGTCAAGGCCGAGTCTATGCCTCCCGACAGGCCAAGCGTGACCCCTGGAAAACCCGCTTTCTCGACGTAATCCCGAAGCCCCGTGACGCACGCCAGATAAACCGCCTCATCGCCTTCTTCGAGAACGGAACGCTCTGCCGGCGCGCATCGCCAGCCATCCGCGGTGGGCCTCCACTCCGTCACGGCTATGCAGGGCTCCCATGCGGGCATTTGCATTGCCAGTGATCCGCCCCGATCGAGAACGAAGGACGACCCGTCGAACACCAACTCGTCCTGGCCGCCGAACTGGTTCACATAGACGAGCGGCAGCCCCGTTTCCGCAACGCGCGCGACTGCATGACCGATGCGCAAGTCGTGCTTGTTGCGGGTGTAGGGCGAGCCGTTGAGCACCACCAGGATCTCCGCTCCCGTTTCGCTCAGACACTCGCAGACCCCCTCGCTCCAGATATCCTCGCAGATCGGAGCGCCGATCCGAATATCCCGGAAGTTGATAGGTCCCGGCATCGGTCCGGGTGAAAAGACACGCTTTTCGTCGAACACGCTGTAATTGGGCAAATCGACCTTATGGCGGACATCGCGAATAGTGCCGCCTTCGAGAAGCGCAACGGAATTATAAGGCTTGCCGTCGCCGGGCCAGGGCGTGCCGATCAGCAGGGCAGGGCCTCCATCAGCCGTTTCCCTTGCAAGCGCTTCGACCGTCTTTTGCGCTTCGGCGATGAGTGCAGGCTTCAAGATCAGATCCTCGGGAGGATAGCCGGTGATGAAGAGCTCGGAATAGACGACGAGGTCGGCATGACGCGCTGTTGCTTCGGCCCGCGCTTTTCGTGCCAGTTCAGCATTGCCGCCGAGATCGCCGACCGTTGGATTGAGTTGAGCGAGCGCGATACGAATGGGGTTACGAAAAGTGTCTGTCATCGGTTTTCTGAGAGATGCAGCAGTTATAAAATGCACGAGTCGCTTTTTTAACCCCGCGCCACGCCGAACTCTACCCAATCCCGTTATTTGCGGTTAGCGCGGACGTCATGCCTTATGATTTTTCCGCCTTTTGTCGTTCAGCCGCCGATAGATATCCTCGACTTCTTCTTCTGAGGATACCTGATAGACGAGTCCATCGAAGATCAGATATTTCCAGGCAAGCTGCTTGGTTGTGGCCAGCTCCAAGGGTTTAACAGCCATCAGTTCCTCCATCGAGGATTTTGGCGATACCCACGGTGCGAAGAAAACGCTGTCCCGCGCCTCCTCGATCCGGTCATCCGGCAGCAGCCCGATTTCGGCGGCCCGGCGCACCATATCCACATATGCGAATTGTACGAAGCCGGAACAGATGAAATCCACAGGCGCAAATTTCTTGCTCTTGTCGAGAAACTCGCTGATCGTCGGTGCTCGCCCGAACAGCGTGTCGCGCAATCGGAAGAAGAATTTCGAGCGGTTCGTCGCGAGTGCCACGAGCAATGCAAAATTGTAATCGTCGTCCTTAATGAAACGCAGCATCCGGCCGCTGACCATCAGCCGAAGCTGCGGTGTTATCCAGTCGGTCTCCAGCCGGCGGATGCCGACGAGATATTGTGGCGGCTGCTGGGTGTCCTTGTAGACCGAAGTGGGCGCTAGAATTTCAGACAGCGCGCCCAGATCAACGCCCTTGAAATTGGCCTCAATGAGATAAGACCGCTCGACCCCAGGATAATGGCGGGGCGTGACGAATGTAAGAGCGGCGTGGGCGAAACGGCTGTCGTCAAGGCGTCTGACAAGGAAGGAGAAGAAGCTCTCCAGCCGGGTGGACAGGACAACATCTCCGGGTTCGAGATACTGTCCCGCCTTGAATTCAGCCACGGTCATGGG
Source organism: uncultured Hyphomicrobiaceae bacterium (assembly GCA_964451735.1). Lineage (GTDB taxonomy): Bacteria > Pseudomonadota > Alphaproteobacteria > Rhizobiales > Rhodomicrobiaceae > JAHQVI01. The sequence goes on from CAYVJO010000123.1 coordinate 5,398, forward strand.
CCAACTCGCTTTGGGCGGCTCGGCGACGACCGGAGGCGGCGTTATACTCCAGAAGCTGTAATCCGGGTCTGGTACGCCGGCCGTGCGGTTGGTGACGGCCTCGACAACGGCTTCTTCG
>CAYVJO010000123.1:5525-7725 GCA_964451735.1 uncultured Hyphomicrobiaceae bacterium
AAGTACTGCGACCGGATCGTTGCGCTGAAAGGTGGGCACCTCGTCCATGACGGACCGTCGGGTGCGGTCGACAACGGCTTCTTCGACCGTTTTCTGTAACTCTTCCCGCCGCAAATTCAGCTTTCTGAAGGCCGACGTCGTTCTGTGAGCCTTTGACATGACGCCATCCACTAGCATGCGCCTCCATCGGTGAGGCGGGGTTCGTATGTAAACGACACTCGGGCCGCTTGGCTAGCTCGCCAAGGACGACTGAGCCGGCTGTTGATCCCGGTCACGGCGAAGCCTTTCGGCAACGAGAAATGCCAGTTCCAAAGCCTGGCTGGCGTTGAGACGCGGATCGCAATGCGTGTGGTAGCGGTCTGACAGGTCGGTGTCACTGATGAGCTGCGCGCCGCCGGTGCATTCGGTGACATTCTTCCCGGTCATCTCGACATGCAGGCCGCCTGGATGCGTGCCTTCGGCGCGGTGAACGTCGAAAAAGGCGTCCACCTCTTTCAATATCCGGTCGAAAGGACGGGTCTTGAAGCCGCTGGCGGCCTTGATCGTATTGCCATGCATCGGATCGCAGGACCAGACGACCGTTTTCCCCTCCCTTTCCACAGCGCGAATGAGCGGCGGCAGGAAAGCCTCGACCTTATCCGCGCCAAAGCGTGTGATGAGCGTCAGGCGGCCCGTCTCATTTTTTGGGTTCAAGATGTCGATCAAGCGGATCAATTCATCTGGCGGCAGGCTCGGACCGCATTTCAGGCCAATCGGATTGTGTACCCCGCGCAAATACTCCACATGCGCGTGGCCGGGCTGACGGGTCCGGTCCCCGATCCAGAGAAAATGGCCCGACGTGCCATACCATCCCCCGCTTGTCGAATCGATCCGGGTAAAAGCCTGCTCGTAGCCAAGCAGTAGCGCCTCATGGCTGGTGTAAATGCTCGTCGAGCGTAGCTCGGGCAGTTTTTCAGGCGTCAATCCGCAGGCGCGCATGAAAGCCAAGCTGTCCGCGATGCGATCGGCCAATTCCTGGTAGCGGTTGGCGGCGGGACTGTCCTTAACGAAATCCATCGTCCATTGATGTACGCGCTCAAGATTGGCGAAACCGCCATGAGCGAATGCACGAAGCAGGTTGAGCGTCGCCGCCGACTGCCTGTAAGCGCTCAACATGCGTCCTGGATCGGGCGCCCGGCTTTCGGGAGTGTAGGCGATATCGTTGACTATGTCTCCGCGATAGCTTGGCAATTCCTGATCGCCTAGCGTCTCGGTCGGCGTGGAGCGGGGCTTGGCGAATTGTCCGGCGATACGGCCAAGTTTGACGACGGGGGAGCCGCCCGCATAGGTCAGCACCACGGCCATTTGCAGAAACACCTTGAAAAAATCACGGATCGTATCCGCGCGGTGTTCAGCGAAGCTTTCAGCGCAGTCCCCCCCTTGCAGCAAGAAAGCGCGGCCCATTGCGACATCAGCCAGCTCATGCTTCAACGCGCGCGCTTCACCGGCAAAAACAAGCGGCGGAAAGATCGAAAGCTCGGCCTCGACCGCTCTTAGCGCCGTCTCGTCCGTGTAAACCGGGCTCTGTTCGATAGGTTTTACGCGCCAGCTATCTGGTTTCCATGCGCTAGTCATGGAGTACGCTCCTCAATACGATCTGCTCAAGATAGGACTAACCGCCGATTGGCGGCGAGTAAGCCTGAATGTGCAGTGTTATAGGCCATGGTGCGATGCGTGGCTAGCGGTTCGATGGAATCATCTGTACGCCATTGCCAAGCCTGCAACCGCATATGTTTCAGTGAGAGGAAGCGTTGGCTATATGCCTGTTTTCAGTGAAGCTTTTTTTATTTTGATTTTTGAGAGCGAATATTGTCGCCATCTGGGAGTATTTACACGTCAAATTCCCTCCGCTCATGAGATACGGCCGCGGTATTTCAGTGATAAGGTTCATAAATCGCTCGTGGCGACGATTGTGCCCTTGGTGTTGGGACTGACGGGCGCGGCAGAAATCCCGGCTGCCATGCCGATGGCAGTATTTTTCGTATCGGATCAACATGTTCAGCATGGTGGCCGAAAAGATCGTGGCGGGCTGTCTGGAAACGCTGGATATTGCCGGCAACGCAGCAAGCGTTGCTTACGCAGCAGGTGATTTTTCAAGAAATCTGATCTAAGATGTCAGTGACGGCTCACGCCAGCCGTAATGAAATAACATCCGTGCAGG
>CAYVJO010000124.1:0-7692 GCA_964451735.1 uncultured Hyphomicrobiaceae bacterium
GGTTGCACATGCAACGGACGGTGGAGGCTCGATCCGCATTCCCTCATCGAATTGCGGTGTTTACGGGCTCAAACCATCTCGTGGCCGCGTTCCCTTTGGCCCTCTTCTTGGCGAAGGGTGGAACGGGCTCTCCGTCCATCACGCCATCACGCGTTCGGTGCGCGACAGCGCCGCTCTGCTCGATGTCACGCACGGGGCAGCGCCTGGCGATCCCTATGCGGCGCCGGCATTTTCAGGGCGTTTCCTCGATGAGGTTCAACGCGACCCGAACCGGTTGCGCATTGCCTTTCAGGTCGTGGATCATGAGGGTTACGCCATTGACACAGCCTGTGCAGATACTGTGCGCGCCTGCGCTCGCCATCTTGAGGCTCTCGGCCATCATGTCGAAGAGGCCCGCCCAAAAATAAACGCCGCTGCGATGAAAAAGGCAACGCGGATTATAGTGGCTTCCAACATCGCGAATGTTTTGCGGCTGCGCGGCGAGGTTCTCGGAAGGCTGGTGACGCCGGGCGACGTCGAGCCTGTCACATGGCTTTGGGCACAGGAGGGAACCAAGTGGAGCGGCGTCGATCTGGCCTGGGCGGTTTATACCATTCACGGCGTTGCGCGCGATCTCGCCAGCTTCTTTGATCAGTACGATATTCTGCTGACAAGTACATTTGCGTCACCTCCACTGCCGCTGGGAACCGTGGACATGGCCAGCACCGATCTCGATAGCTATTACGAGACATTGCGACGCTTTAGCGCCTTCACCTCGCTCTATAATTGCGCAGGCGTTCCAGCCGCGAGCGTACCGTTCGGTTGGGCCGGGCATCTCCCTGTGGGTGTTCAAATCGCGGCTAGGCTTGGCGAGGACGCCCTGGTCCTTCAACTTTCCGCACAGATAGAACGTACACAGCCTTGGAGTGACCGCTATCCAGACGGGTTTCCGTAATGGCCACTGGGAGTCAGTCCTTGTTTTGCGCCTGATAGATCAAGCCGTTCTGTATAGGCTTGCCCGGCACAATGGAACTCAAATCGGCGTAAATGACCGCTGCATTGCGGTCGTGACTGGATGACATTTCTGTGGCAGGTCAGACTGCTTGCGGAAACCCGTACAGTTTAGCGTTAGCGCTTGCTGTCCGTTTTGGATCAATCTGACCAAGCCAAAGCTCTGCCCATTTCAGCGTGTCTTCATAGCTGTGTTTTTGTTCATGATTGGTCCAGGGCCAGTCGCTCCCCCAGACGATCCTGTCCGGGCCCAAGACGTCCAGGATGATGTCCGCATAGGGGCCTATTTCAACTGGCGAGCGATAAGGGGCGGAGAATTTCACCCACAAATCGTGATCCTTGCTAAGATCGTGTAAGGCGGAAATCCAAGGCTCGTTCTTAGGCAGCTCTGCGCGCGGCAAGCCAAAATGATCAATGACGATGCGATCGACATATGCCGCAAGCTTGCGCAAGTAATGTCCAAGGATAGGGCCTTCCAACTGGATTTGCAAATGAAGGCCCATGCTGTTCAAACGGCTTAAAAACTCGAGCACCTGGGGTGTTTCGAGGTCTGGTCTTGGAGCGCCGGAGACCAAATTCCAACGCACGCCCTTGATACCTCGGTTTTTGAGATCCCATAAGAGTTCGGGCTTTGCATCCAAATCAACGACGGCAATTCCCCGAAAATGATCCTTGCCCAGCCGTTCCAAAGCGTAAAGCAGCTCCGAGTTGTCATCCTTGAAAAAGCTGATCTGGACGATGACGCCGCCTTTTAGTCCATTATTCTTCAAATGCGAGAGCCATATATCGGCGGGAGCGGGATCCTTTGGCAGATACCGCACGCTCTGTCCGACCGGATAGATGCGCTCGTAAACGTGAGCATGGCAATCGATAAAAGGCGTGTAAACCATATCACTCCAATCAGGACACACGTGACCAAAGCGGCCGCTGCTCTGCTGCCAGCGTCTCACGGCGTTCATGTATGTTGCGCATATCGAATACGGCGTAGTCGGCATAATGGACAATCACGGCTTCGAGAGTTTGCGGCCGGATTTGCGTATTCTTGCTGTGAGACAGGATGATATGGGTGAGCGTCGGCCCTGCTCCTTCTTCAGTCGCCAGATGAGCCCCTGCATATGCATGTGGCAGTGATCCGGGCGATCGAATGCGGCCGGAAGCGTGGTCGATCAGAAACAGCTTGTCCACATCGATCAGTGCTGCTCCTGCAAGCACCAAGTCCTTATCGGGTGTTTGTCCTTGAGCTCGCGCGACCTGCGTTAATGCGAGTGACGAAGCGGCGACTTCGCGGATGTGCTGAACAAGGGCCGTGCCTCGTTCGTATTCGTTGCGCGTCATCGTGAACCAGCTGGCATCGTTCAAATTGTGCAAGCCGCTCAGCTCCCAAGCGTGCAGCCACACGCGCTCGACCAGCTCTTGCAATTCCTTCCCCTGGATATGACCGATAAAGCTAAGTTCAGCATAAAGCTCGGTCTTGCGGTCTTTGCTTGTCATGAAAATCCCCGGAACCAGAGTGTCGTAGCGGGGATGAATGTAACCAGCATAAGCACAATGAACATCGCCAGTATAAACCATTTATTATAGTGCATGATTTCATGCAGTTTGATGCCTGTTGTTGAACAAACGGTCAGCACGACGGACGCTACTGGTGGCGTTTGCTGACCGACTCCCAGATTGAGACAGACGATGATGCCGAAGTGGACGGGATCTACGCCAAGCTGGATGGCGATTGGCAAAAGAATAGGCACAATAATGATGATGGCGGCGCTTGCATGAAGAATCATGCCAACCCCAAGCAGGAAGATATTGATAAGAATGAGAGTAACAGTGGCGTCCGATGAAAGGGAGGACAAGCCTGCGGCAAGAGCTTGTGGGATTTGCTCGTTTGCTAGCACCTGCGCAAGAACGGCCGAACCCCCAATCAGCATCATGACAATGGAGGACTGTTTCGCTGTGTTTAGGAAAACGTCCCATAGTTTGCGCCAATCGAGATCGCCCATGAACAGTCCGAAAGTGAACGCGATAAAGACGCCCACCGCCGAGGCTTCGGTCGGCGTAAATTGCCCGGTAATGAGCCCGCCAATCACGAAAAGAGGGATCATCATAGGGATCGCAGCGTCTCGGAGCGCACTAGCGAGCGTGGCCAGTTTGAAGGATTGCAGGACCGCATAATTGCCGCGCAACGCAAAGATATAGTTGGTGATCATAAACGCCGCAGCGAGCATGATGCCGGGAACGATCCCGGCGATGAAAAGATCCCGGATTGATGTATTTGTTGTAACGCCGTAAAGCACAGCCGGGATCGAAGGCGGAATAATGATGCCTAGAGTGGCGGATGAGGCTGTTACGGCGCCGGCAAAGGCTTTCGGGTAGCCTTGCTTTTCCATTTCCGGGACAAAGATTTTTCCTGATGCCGCCGCATCGGCGACGGCCGACCCGCTCATCTCCGCGATGAACATGCTTGTGAGCACATTGACCTGGCTCAAGCCGCCTCGAACCCAGCCTGTAATCGCTGCGGCAAGCCTGATAAGGCGCGCGGCGATGGACGTGGCGCACATGAGTTCGCCCATGAGAATGAAGAGCGGGATGGCAAGAAGCGGGAAGCTGTTGATCCCGGAAAACATTTGAACGGAGAGCGTCACCAGATCGATGCCGGCGACATACATTGCGATTGCGGCCGTCATCATCAGGCCGAAGCCAATGGGCACGCCAATGGCCAGCAAAGCGAGAAGCACGCCGATGATCAGCCAGCTCATTTGCAAAGCCCCCAACGTAAAGCGATACGAATGCAGAAGGCCAGTGCGATAGCGCTCCCACAGATCGGCAGAGCGGCCATGAAAACCCCGACAGGAAGGTTAATCGTCTCCAGACTCCGCGAACCGACAACGCTTATCATTCTTGCCGATTGATAGCTCAACAAAGCAAACAGGCTTATGACGCATAGATCCGCAAGTGTTTGTACAAGCTTGGATGCCAGGGGGGACAAGCGTTCGATCAACAGATCGAAACATATATGCTTGTAATCCCGGGTGGCGAGATAGGCGCCGAGGAAACTCGTCCAGACAATGGCATTACCTGACAACTCTTCAGGCCAGGGAAGGGATGCACCCAGCACTGACCGAAAAAAAACGGCCAGACAGGTGACGAGAGCTGTCATTGCAACAATCAGCACAGCCAAGGCGGCAGCAACACGATCTAGAATTGCAATCACAGCTCATATGCCCCAACGAGCGATAATCGAAATCACTTTGATTGACGCACCAAATTGAGCCAATCCTGACCATATTGTTGTGTATAGCTCGTGTATATGCTTTCTGATTTTTCCTGAAAATCCTTAAAGACTACCTCATTGACTTTCAAGGCACCCTTCATCTGAGTTAGAAAGCCTTCCTCTAACTCGGCTGCTTGCTGATAAGCTTCATCTGTTATGTCTTCTGCAGTTTTTCGAAATATTTTCTTTTGCTCATCAGTAAGACTATCCCAGAAGGTTTTGGACGCTAGCAAAAATGATGGCGAATAGGTGTGGTTTGTGAGACTTAAATAACCCGCTATTTCAAAAAGCTTGCTGCTGTAAAACCCATATAACGCCGCCTCAGCGCCATCGACTACGCCTTGCTGGAGCGCTCCGAACGTTTCCTGCCATTCGATAGGCACAGGATCGGCTCCCATGGCAGAGAACCCATCGCGTTTGAATTTAGAGCCTGTGACGCGGATTTTCAGACCATTCAGGTCTTCCGGCTTTTCTATGGCCCGCTTAGTATTGATAACATGTCGAAAGCCGTTTTCATAAATGCCTAAAACAATAAGACCGTGCTCTTTCTCTATAAGATCTTGCACGGCTTTGCCGAGTGGACCGCTAAGCACTTCTCTTACATTCGCACGATCGCTGAAAAGCCAAGGCAGATCGAAAAGACCAAGTCTGTCGTCAAGCTTGAGGACACCGCTTGCAACCATAGCCATTTCGAGGGAACCGAGCTTGAGGTTGTCGATCAGGGCCGTCTCTTTGCCGAGTTGCCCGTTCGGAAAGAATTTGAATGTGAAAGCATCTGCAAGCTGTGGAGTTATTCGATCAGAAAACAATTGTGCATTCGTATACAGGGGTGATGTTTCAGAAACGTGACTGGCTATGCGTACATCTTTTGCAGATGCTTGGGGACTTATTAACGCCGCAAGAGTGATAGCGAGTCCGAGAACTCTTATCAAAATACTGGTCATGCCACATCCTTTTGCTTTGCACTTTATCTCAAGCAGGCTTCACATAAGAATTCATCTTATCTGGGCAGGTCCCAATCATATCGCACGATTTCATGAATCAGAATAGTAAATTAGAGCATCTATCAAAATATATTCAATATCAAAAAATAATGAATTCAAAAAACATAGCATGGCAAAACATATTATTCCAATGTAACGCAATATATCACTGAATCCATGAATTCATAATTATACGTATCAGAAAAAAACGCATTGATTAATCTTATTAGAACGCTTAACGTCACGCCTAAAGTAATGGCGATGCCACCTCAACAATTCCAATGCATAATATTAAAGGGTAAAAGGGATGATTTCGTATCGTTCTGTATTTTACGTTTTCACTTTTTTTCTAATACTATCTATGAATGTTGCGCGAGCTCAGACAGCTGCCCAGGAAAATTTTCTATCTCCTGACAAGTCACTAGCCAATGACAATACTGTATACATTCTTTCATCAAGTGGAACAAGTATATATGTTGATTATATTTCAGACATTCAAAAGATTCTAGATGATACTAAAAATAATACTTTACGTGTACTACCAATACTATCACGCGGGGCCGACGCGAACGTTTTTGATCTTTTAAACCTTCGCGGGATAGACATGGCTTTGACTGAAAATTTTATGCTGGAAGAATATGAAAAAAGAGATCCTGCAAAATATGGAAATATTAGGAATCGTATTCACTACATCACAAAAATAGCGAATACTGAGTTTCATGTTGTTGCTCCGCGAAGTGTAAAAAGTATTACTGAGCTGGAAGGCAAAAAGGTCAATTTCTTCACAAAAACAAGTGGAACAGCTGTTGTAGGCAAAAGATTATTTGATTTGCTTGGTATTAAAATTGAGCCGGTTTACCTGTTCGGCGACGATGCGCAAAAAGCTTTGATTAGTGGTGACGTCGCTGCGATTGGGCGCGCGTCGGGTGCTCCAGGTTCGCATCTCCTGACGTATAAAGAAGAGGATGGTTTGCATTTGCTTCCGATAGATGACTCGCTTCCAAATTACAGCGAGGTTCGGAAAGAATTTCTGCCAGCCATATTAACACATGATCAGTATCCAGCACTGATCCCTCAAGGTCAGGTTGTTTCGACAATTGCGAATGCAACAATGCTAGCCGTTTATGCCTGGCCTGAAAATTCAGCACGCTATCGCAGAGTTGAAAATTTTGTTAACAAATTTTTCGATAAAATCGAAAATTTTATGGTTGAGCCCCGTCATAAAAAATGGCGGGAGATCAATCTTGCGGCCGAGATCAAAGGCTGGACACGATTTAAAGCAGCACAAAACTGGCTTGATCGGAACGCCAACCGGCCTCAAGCGGATGCGAGTGGCATGCGTGAAGCCTTTCGCAATTTCATGACAGATTACACGAAGAAAAATCCACAGGTTGAAATTGCTGAAGGGGACATGCGGGCTCTTACTGATAAGTTCATCGAGTGGTGGAAAGAACGCAAAACGCCGTGAGAATAGAGGCGTAAATAGTAACTTATTTTTGTATCGCTCATTATAACATAATATTAGGGGTATTGCGCCGTGAGGTATCCGGGACTGGTATCCGGTGCTCTTTTGCTATTTATATCGACGCCGGATGCTGCGCCTCGTTTTCCTGCGCCTGCTTCACTTGAACTTTTCGATTTAGGGTCAGCAGCATTAATCAAGTCTGCCGATCCGCAAATAATGAATCTTCCTGTCATTCAGCGCGAAGGGCCAATAGGAGCTTCGATACAGATAGACATTGATCCCGCTATTGAGGCAGTTCGTTTTGCCGTATTTCGTCAAGTCCCGCGTGGAATCAGTTTTTCGCACGGAATTGCTGTCAGCGAAAATTGGATAATGTCTCAAAAAGATTTTGCGATTGCGACCGTGACAAACGCCGGTATTGATCCCGAACCGATGATTCTGGAGGTTCTGTTTTTCCGTGAAAGTAAACAGCCACCTGTGGCTCGGAGTATTCTCGTTGTGAATTTCACGGATACAACAACTCTCAACACCGAAGCAAAGACCGCAATTCAAAAGGTGGAAGAGCTGCCCGCTGGGGCCATAATCGCTCCCCCAGAAGAGGTTAAAGCGACTATCCCGGATGCAATTTCAGCTGTTCACGAAAATAGGGATCTCGAACAAGCACGAACATTGTTGAACAGTGGTGACATTTCGAGTGCACGGCAAATTCTGGAATTCATGGCGGCGCGGGGGAGCGCGAAAGGCGCCCGCGCTTTAGGAGAAACTTACGATCCAGCATACTTAAAGAATGTCCTCATAGCTGGATTAAAGCCGGATCCGGCTCTCGCTCAAAAATGGTACAGCCGAGCGGTTGAGTTGGGCGATTCAGAGTCAAAAGAGCGTTTAAGCGCTTTCGCCAGGTAGAAAATGGCGCCCTTCAGCATATCGCTTTGCAACGAAAGGTCAGGATACAGCCACCCGCTGCTCGACCGTTGCGTTGCGGCCGA
>CAYVJO010000125.1:0-7629 GCA_964451735.1 uncultured Hyphomicrobiaceae bacterium
CCGGTCGGCGGCATCGTCCGCCTCGGTGGTAAGGTTGGACCGTAAATGAACGCCGCTGCGCCCAAGCCCGTATCCCCTCTTTATACTGGGCTGATGTCGCGATGCCCCCGCTGTGGCGAAGGTCGTCTTTTCAATGGCTACCTCTCCCTTGCCGAACGCTGCGACCGCTGCGGCCTCGATTATGACTTCGCCAATTCCGGCGACGGCCCCGCGGTGTTCATTATCTTGATCGCAGGATTTATCGTGACCGGGGCGGCCCTATACGTCGAAGTCTCCTATCAGCCGCCCCTTTGGGTTCATGCGCTGATTTGGCTGCCGGCCGGGCTCGGATTGCCTTTGCTCATGCTCCGTCCATTCAAGGCGACGCTCGTAGCGCTGCAATATAAATACCGCGCCGAAGAGGCCAAGCGCGCCGATGAAGACTAGTGGAGCGTCCATGTCGCGCAACAAGAGCCTGCTCATTCCGTTTATCGTGACGCTGGCCGGCCTCCTCATTCTCATTGGTCTTGGCAAATGGCAGCTCGACCGGCGCGTCTGGAAGCAAGGGTTGATCGAGCGGATCGAAGCGCGCGCGCATGGCGAGCCCATCTCGCTCGTAATGGCGAGGCGGCTCTGGGAAAGGGAGCGCGATGTCGAATATTACCGCGTTCTTCTCGTTGGACGTTTCCTTCATGAGCATGAGCGTCATCTTTTTGGCGTCGTGGACGGACAGGCGGGTTGGCGTATCCTGACCCCTTTCCAGGTGCGGACCGGCGATGTCGTTATCGTGGATCGGGGGATCGTTCCGAATGTGTTGAAGGAGCCTTCAACCCGCGTCCAGGGACAGATCACGGAGACGCTTGAGCTGATCGGCCTCGCGCGCGCCGCAGAGGCGAAAACCGCCTTCACGCCAGACAATCAGCCGGCAGCCAACCGCTGGTTCTGGCGCGACACACCTGCGCTTATCGCATCCCTGCCCGAACCGCTTGCTTCGAAGGCCGCACCTTTTACCTTGGAGGCGGAGCAGGAGAGCGTGCCCGGCGGCTGGCCGCGCGCGGGTGTTACGCGTCTTGCGCTGCCGAACCGGCATCTGGAATATGCACTGACGTGGTTCGGTCTCGCCTTCGCGCTGCTTTGCGTGTTTCTTGCCTATGCGTGGCTCCATCTACGCCGCGACGCTTCCTGCAAGAATGAAAGCCGGAAGATTGCGGATGAGAACGCCAACGTATAGTGTGCGGTCGCGATATGACGTCTTGAGGATCTCCTTTTGAACTACATTAGCACGCGTGGCCGCGCCTCAAGGCTCGATTTCGAGGCTGTGCTCATGGCCGGTCTTGCCCGTGACGGCGGCCTTTACAGTCCCGAGAGCTGGCCGCACTTCACTGGGCTGGACATATCAGCGCTGTCTGGACTCCCCTATGCCCAGGCTGCTGCGCGGATCATGAAGCCGCTCGCTTGGACTGCCGACGAAGACGATGCGTTCGCGCATCTTGTCGAGGCGGCATATCGGGATTTCACCCACCCGGCAACCGCTCCGCTCGTTCAACTTGGAGATAAACTTTGGCTTCTTGAGCTGTTTCACGGCCCCACGCTCGCTTTCAAGGATCTGGCCATGCAGCTGCTTGGCCTCATGATGGACCGCTCCCTCCAGAGGTCGGGAGGCCGTGCTACAATACTGGCGGCAACCTCCGGCGACACTGGCGCGGCGGCGGTCGAGGCATTTAAGAATCGCGAGGCGATCGATCTTTTCGTTCTCTTCCCCGATGGCCGCATCAGCGATACCCAGCGGCGGCAAATGACGACAGCCAACGCGCCAAACGTGCACCCTATCGCCGTTCGAGGGACGTTCGACGATTGTCAGGCGATCGTGAAGGCGCTGTTCGGCGATTTGGATTTTCGCGATGACGCGGCTCTTACGGCCGTGAACTCGATCAACTGGGCGCGGATCATGGCCCAGATACCATATTACTTTACGGCCGCCGCAAGCCTTGGGGCTCCCTACCGGCCAGTTCGTTTCAGCGTTCCGACTGGCAATTTCGGGGATATTTTCGCCGGATACGCAGCCCTTCGGATGGGTCTGCCAGTCGAGCGTCTTGTCATTGCCACGAATACAAACGATATCCTTACAAGAACGCTGGCAACGGGCAGATACGAGCCGTGCGCGGTCGTGGCAACTTCCAGCCCCAGTATGGATATTCAGGTTTCGAGCAATTTCGAGCGGTTGATCTTCGAGGCGAACGGTCGCGACAGCGAGCGTAGCGCTGCGTTGATGAGCTCGGTCTCTTTGGCCGGCGGATTCCAGTTGAGCGAAGTCGAACTAGACTCTATTCGCCCGGTCTTCTCCGCTCATTCTAGCAGCGAGGCAGAAACGCTTGGCACGATGAGACGCCTCCACGAAAGCACCGGCTATATGGCCGACCCGCACACGGCGGTCGGGATCGCGGCGGCGGAGAAAGAGCTTGAGGCTTCGCCCTCGCTCTCGCCCATGGTCGTCCTGGCAACCGCCCATCCAGCAAAATTCCCCGAGGCGGTCGAGCGCGCCACAGGCTGCGCGCCGTCAATTCCGGCGCGCCTTGGAATGGCGCTCGCCGGGCAAGAGACCTATCTAACGTTGCATGCCTCCGCGGACGCCGTAAAGGCCGCGATCCGCGACTACGGCCGCTTCGCTCACTCAAGGATACGCTGATGACGATTGAAATGACGACGCTGGCGAGCGGTCTGCGTGTCGTAACGTGCCGCATGCCCCATCTCGAAACGGCATCTCTTGGCGTATGGGTAAACACCGGCGCGCGTTCCGAGCTGGCGCACGAGCATGGACTGTCCCACCTCCTGGAACACATGGCCTTCAAGGGAACGAAAACCCGCAGCGCCGTGCAGATCGCGGAAGAGATCGAGGCGGTGGGAGGCGCGGTCAACGCAATGACTAGCTTCGAGACAACGGATTATTTCGCGCGTGTCCTTCGCGAGCATGTGCCCCTTGCGCTTGATATTCTTGCCGATATTCTTCAAGAGCCGCTGTTCGATCCCGACGATATGACGCGGGAGAAGAAGGTGATTCTGCAAGAAATCGCCTCCGTTCAGGACTCGCCCGACGATCTTGTCTTCGAACTTGCGCAGGAGGCTGCGTTTCCCGATCAGCCTCTGGGCCGCTCGATCCTTGGAACTCCAGACAGTGTCCGCGCGCTTACCCGGGAGGATCTCGATACTTATCGCGGGTCCGCCTATTGCGCGCCACGGATGGTCGTAGGAGCGGCAGGCGCCGTCGATCACGACCTGATTGCGGCGCAGGCAGAGCGGCTTTTCACGCGCTTTTCGTCAGCCGAAAGCCGGGCCTTGGAGCCGGCGAAATTCACCGGCGGTCATCGCAGCCTGACGCGGCGTTTCGAGCAAAGCCACATTATCATCGGATTTGAAGCGCCATCTTTTGCGGATGACGCCTATTTTGCATCGCTGGTCTACTCCGTTCTGCTCGGCGGGGGCATGTCGTCAAGACTGTTCCAGGAAGCCCGTGAGCAGCGTGGGTTATGCTATGATATTCACGCATTCGGATGGGGGTTTTCCGATAGCGGATTTTTCGGCATACATGCCGCGACAGGTGACACTCAGGTCGAGGAGCTGGTGCAAGTCATCATGACCGAGTTGCGCGCGGTTGCACTCGATGGCCCGAGAAGCGCGGAGCTGCAACGCGCCAAAGCGCAGTTGAAGGCGTCGCTTCTGATGAGTCTGGAGAGTTCTGAAGCGCGCGCGACGCAAGTAGCGAGAGACACGCTGGTTTTTGGACGGCAACTGTCTACCAAGGAGCTGATCGACAGGATCGAAAGCGTAAGCGCTGCGGATGTAGGCACGCTAGCCGCCGGTTTCGCGCTTGTAACGGACCCGGTTACAGCAAGCGTCGGTCCCGCCGGCGTATCGGAAAGTCTGTGCGAGGCGGTAAAGGCGCGCGCCGCTCGTGAGACCGTGCATTGACAGGAAAGGCGATTCCTATTGTCGCGAATGTCGGAATGGAAGATGTATTTGGCTCATGTGCGATCGGTAGCGCTGTTAGATTCGTCGTGATCTGAGGGCTGCGACACGATAAAATGGTTTGATGTTTATAAAAAAGACGCCCCTTCATACCCAGAGGTGATCTTTATCAAAAAGAGGCGCGCTATCATGCGCCTCCATGGAATGCAACAAGAGCTGCGCCGTCGCGCCAGCCGAGCGTATTCGCCGGCGCATCGGCTCCCAAGGACAGTCCAATGGCGTTTTTGCGCTCGGTGCCGCTTAGCGAGGCTGGTCCGGTCATACGCGGTGACCGGGTGACAATGCGCGTTCCGCAAATGACGGACTACGGTGAATGGGCTCATCTTCGCGGCGTCAGCGAAAGTTTCCTGAAACCATGGGAGCCAGAATGGTCTCCAGACGAGCTTTCACGATCCGCCTTCCGGCGCCGGCTTCGTTTTTACCAGCGCGACATCCGGGAGGGGACGGGCTATGCCTTTTTTCTGATCCGAAACGATGATAATAAGCTACTTGGTGGTGCAACGCTTACGAATGCCCGGAGGGGGGTAAGCCAATCGATTTCGATCGGATACTGGATCGGAGCGCCTTATGGGCGGCAAGGGTATATGACCGCCGCTTTGCGCAGTCTTATTCCATTTGTTTTTAACACGCTCGGGTTCCATCGGCTTGAGGCTGCCTGTCTGCCGAGCAATCTTCCGTCCCAGAGGCTTCTTGAGAAGTGCGGCTTTGAACATGAGGGTTTTGCTAGAAAATACCTCAGAATTAACGGACTATGGCAAGATCACTTGCTTTATGCAGCGATAGAAGACGGACTAAGATCATAAAAGAAACAGCGCCGGAAACGGTTACGAAAGCGGTTCTTTTGTTACAGCGAAGCAACGAAGAAATCCAAAGTGTGAGGGTCTCGTATGTGGACCTTTGAATGGATCGCGGTGTTTTTACGCTGCTTTTCGGCATTCGCAATGCGCGCCGCGCCTGAAATGCTCGCTGCAGCGGCGTTGATCTCGGTTGTGCTCATGGGCGCAACGCCAGGCCGGGCGCTTGAAGCCATCGTGATCGGCCAGGATCAGGAACGCATCGATATCTCACTCCTGGGCGAACTCTACGAAGGCCGTGGAGACCGCATCAGCGTGGAAACCGCGGCAGGACAGGACGGTGTTTCCGGCCGGATGTCCGTTTCCGCAAAAACCTCCGGCACCAATCCGAACTGGGCGATCTTTGCGCTGAACAATCCAACTGATCAAAGCGTTACGCTCTGGCTCATGGCTCAACGCTACGACATGGTCGGATCGCAAGTGATCTGGCCTGATCTTGATGCGCCACGGATTGAGAATGTTACTGTTTCGCTCGGTTTCAAGCCAGAGCGCGTCAACAATGATTACGCCGACATTTACCGTCTCGTACTCGAACCAGGCTCCACGATCACCTATATCGTCGAGTTGAGCACGACAGGTTTTCCTCGGATTTATCTCGCCAACCCCGCAATTTTTGGCAAAAAAAGCATCGATCTGACGCTATTTAACGGGATCCTGCTCGGCATCGCTGGCGTTCTTGCGATTTATCTTACGGCTATATTCGGCGCCAATCACAACACCATATTTCCAGCTTCCGCTCTCATAGCTTGGAGTGTTGTTGGTTACCTCTGCGTCGATTTTGGTTTTTGGCACAAACTTTTTCAACTCAGTGCCGCCGACAATGCGATCTACCGGGCCGCGATGGAAGCTGCGATCGCAACGAGCGTTGTCGTCTTCCTATATGTTTTTCTGCAACTCCGGCGTTGGCATCCCTCGCTGACAATCGTTTTCGGTGTTTGGGCGCTGGCGCAGCTCTCACTTGTTGGGTTTGCGTTGATCGATGCGAAACTTGCCTCGGGTCTTGCCCGCATTTCCTATCTCCCGATCGCCGCGATGGGATCCTTGCTAATGACTGCTCTGGCGCTGCGCGGCCAGGAGCGCGCATTGTCATTGCTGCCGAGCTGGATGCTCTTTCTGGTATGGCTTTTCGGGGCGGCCGTTACCATACTCGGCCAGCTTTCAGGCGACATCATCGTTCCTGCGCTCAATGCTGGGCTGGTTTTGATCCTTGCTCTTTTGAGTTTCACTGTCACGCAATATGCCTTTCACGGCGGGGACCATCTTTATGGAGAGGATGCGGGCGAGCTGCAAATGGGCGCCGTGGCACTGGAGGCATCAGGCGCGTCGATATGGGAATGGAATGTAAGGCGCGATGAGATTTTCGTTGGCCCCGAAATCGACGCAGCGCTCGGTCATCCTGCCGGTACGCTGCGTGGTAATGTTCAGGACTGGCTCCAGCATCTGCATGCGTCGGACAGGGAGCGCATGAAGCTCATTCTGGCCGGTATTCGCGATAAGCAAGGCGGCGGCATCACGAGCGATTTCCGTCTGCGCCGCGCCGATGGCAGCTATCTGTATTATGAGCTGCGCGCGCAGACCGTTGTGACCAGGCCGACAAAGATGCTCCGCTGCACGGGGCTTTTGCGGGACGTGACGGCGCAAAAACGCTCACAGGAAAGGCTGCTGCACAACGCCATACACGACAGTCTGACCGGACTGCCCAATCGTGAGCTGTTTTTGGACCGTATTCATTGCGCCATCGCTCGTGCTCACGAGGACGGCTCCAAGCCGACCGTGATCTATATCGATATCGACACATTCCAGTCCCTTAGCCGCACGACGGATTTCAGCGTGAGCGATAGCATGTTGCTTACCATCTCCCGCCGTCTCTCTAGGCATCTGGGACCGCAGGACACCCTTGCCCGTATAGGAAGCGAACAATTCGCGATCCTCCTGTCAAATGAAACGGAGCCGCGCCACATCGCAATGCTAGCTGAACGTGTTCGCCGTTCCTTGCGCGCGCCAATGAAAATCGCAGGGCGCGACGTCGTGCTGACCGGAAGCGTCGGGATAGCGGTCTATGACGGGCAACAATCCGCTCCCGGCGATCTTCTGCGCGAGGCGGAAACGGCCATGTACCGCGCCAAGCGCTCCGGCGCGGATCGGATAGAGCTTTACAAGCCGGAGATGCGCGGGGAGAAGAGCGAGCGCGAGGTCATCGAAAACGATCTCAAACATGCGATCGAGAAACGCCAGATCCGTGTTCTGTATCAGCCGATTATGCGGCTTGGTGATGATCAGCTCGCTGGATTTTCCGCCCAGGTCCGCTGGCATCATCCCAAATTGGGCACTCTCAGTACGGCCGAATTTCTTCCCATCGCCGAGGATACGGGACGCATTTCGGAAATCAGTACCTATGTCATGGAGCGCGCGGTGCGGCAGGTCGCACGCTGGCACAGGACGCTGCCCCGGATTGAGGATCCGCTTTTCGTAAGCGTCAATATATCCAGCCGTCACCTGTTCAAGCAGGATCTCGTTCAGGATCTCCGGCTGATCATTGGACGCGAGAGCGTGCCCAAAGGATGCTTGCGGCTGGAGGTCACCGAAAGCCTTATCATGGAAAATCCCGAGCAAGCCATCGAGATTCTCGATTGGCTGAAAGGACTTGGCGCCAGCATAGCGCTCGATGAATTCGGCGCTGGCTACTCCTCGCTTGCTTATCTGCACCGGCTTTCCGTGGACTCCATAAAAATCGACCGCTCCCTGATCAGCCATGGCAGTGACAACAAGTCGG
>CAYVJO010000126.1:0-7587 GCA_964451735.1 uncultured Hyphomicrobiaceae bacterium
GCTAGAGGTCGAAGTCGCGCGTGGGCAACAGCTATACCGGCAGGTATTCTCGCGCGGACACAGCCAGAGCAAGCTCGAAAAGCTGGGCACGGTCAAGAACCGGCGCGGAACCAAGGTTCGTTTTCTTCCCGACGCGCAGATTTTCGGCGAGGCGGCCCGCTTCAAGCCGAACCGTATTTTCCGCATGGCACGCGCCAAAGCTTATTTGTTCGGCGGCGTAGAGATCCGTTGGTCCTGTGCGCCGGACTTGCTCAAGGGCGATTCCGAAACGCCTGAACAGGCCGTATTCCATTTTCCAGGCGGATTGAAGGACTTTCTGTCCAATCGGCTGGATGGCGCCGAGATGGTGACTAAGGATATTTTCGCGGGCAAGATCAAGCGCGACGGCGGGCACGGATCGGTCGAGTGGGCTGTTACCTGGCTCGCGGATGATGAGGGCTTTTTCAACTCATATTGCAACACGGTGCCGACGTCCGAAGGCGGAACTCACGAAGCCGGCCTGCGAGCGGCCTTGACGCGCGGGCTGAAGGGCTATGGCGAGTTGGTCAGCAACAAGAAAGCGGCTCAGATCAATGCCGAAGACGTTCTTACTTCCGCAGCCGTCATGCTTTCCGTCTTCATCAGCGATCCGGAGTTCCAAGGGCAGACCAAGGACAAGCTGTCCTCGCCTGAGGCGGCCCGTATCGTCGAGTTGGCGCTCCGCGACGCTTTCGATCACTGGCTGATCGCGAGCCCTGTTCAGGCGAACCGGCTGCTCGAATGGGTTGTCGACCGGGCGGAGGAACGCTTGCGTCGGAAGCGTGAGAAAGAGGTCACCCGAAAGACGGCGACGCGTAAATTGCGCCTGCCAGGAAAGCTTGCGGACTGCGCACGCGACGCCGCTGAAGGCACGGAGATTTTCATCGTCGAAGGCGACTCAGCCGGCGGTTCGGCGAAACAGGCGCGCGACCGCGCAACCCAGGCGATCCTTCCCTTGCGCGGCAAGATCCTGAACGTCGCCAGCGCGTCCTCGCTCAAGCTTTCGCAGAACCAGCTTATCTCCGATCTCGTTCTGGCGCTCGGATGCGGGATCGGAAAGAACTACCGCGAGGCCGATCTGCGTTATGAGAAGGTCATCATCATGACCGACGCGGACGTGGACGGCGCGCATATCGCCTCGCTGCTGATCACCTTTTTCTACACGCAAATGCGCGAGTTGATCGAGCAAGGGCATCTCTATCTCGGCGTCCCACCCCTTTATAAGCTAAGTCAGAGCGGTAAAACGGCGTATGCCCGCAACGATGCACACAAGGATGAATTGCTTCGCACGACCTTTAACGGGCGCGGTAAGGTAGAGATTTCCCGCTTCAAGGGACTTGGAGAAATGATGCCTGCTCAGCTCAAGGAGACCACGATGCACCCAGCAAAGCGCACATTGCTGAAGGTTGGGATTGCGGGTGAGCGCGGCTTAACCGACGACATTGTCGAGCAACTGATGGGCAACAAGCCGGAGGGCCGCTTCCGGTTTATCCAGGAGCGCGCCGAATTTGCCCATGACCTGGATATTTGACGCCATTATTTCCAGTTCAGCTTCCATGGGTTAAGTTGCTTTAAAACAAAAGGAGCCGCCCCATGATAGCGCGCGTTGCCTGTCTTTCTTTTCTGATCGCATTATTGGCCGGATATTTTCTCCTGCCCGGCTCTGCAAGTCGCGCAGAGGCAAGCTGCTATGAAAATGTGGGCTGTCCGAGCCGCGACCGCTTTTCCGATTCCAGCCTGTCCTCACTGAGCTGTCAGAATTTAGCGTTCGTGCGCAACACCATATTCGCCGATAATGGGTATTGCTTCACGAGTCCGAAATATCGCGAACTATTCGAGGGGCGGAGCTGCAGGTACCGGAAAGCCGCGGATGTGCCGCTCAACAGGATCGAGCGCGCCAATATTCGCGCGATCACCCGGGTCGAAGCGCGAAAAGGCTGCCGAGGGTAGACGCAGCCTTGCGGCGGTTCCCGGCATTGACTTTCTCTCCTGCCCCTGGTTCGTTTTGGAAACAGGGGCTGAAAGGACGTGCGCTGTGCTGCTTGCCGACCGTATTCGATCCGCTCCCTTCGTTCACGACGCGGATATGGCCGGTCGCAATCTGAGCGATCTGCGGGCCAGGATTGCAAAGTTAGAAGGCGACGGGGGCTTCGCCGCGCTCATTGCCCATCCGTCACCTGTTTTGGAACTGCTCACCGGCATTTTGGGGTCGTCTCCTTATCTGTCTCGCCTGATTCTGTTCGATCCGGGCGAAGTCTGGAGCGCCCTTCACACCGAACCGGGTGACTATCTGCGGCGTAGTGCGGAAACGCTCCGTAAAGAGATGGCCGAATGCCTGCGTCAAGAGGAGGCGCTTAAGCCGCTTCGCCAAGCCAAGCGACGGCTGGCTTTGGTGACCGCCCTTGCCGATCTTGGCGGTGTATGGACAGTGCCAGAGGTCACGGACGCGCTTTCGACCGGGGCTGACGATCTGCTTGGGGCGGCCGTGCGCTTTCTTCTGCGCCATGCCGCGCAAACCGGCAAATTCATGCCCCGCGACGCGCAAGAGCCCGAAAAGCAGAGCGGCTATATCGTGCTCGGCATGGGCAAATATGGCGCGCGCGAGCTGAATTACTCCAGCGACATCGATCTCATCGTTTTTTACGATCCCGATAAAGCGCAGCTTTCCGTTCAAGAGGAAGCGAGCCCGTTTTTCGTGCGCCTGACGCGTGATCTCGTCAAGCTTATGACGGAGCGCACGCCGCAGGGCTATGTTTTCCGGACCGATCTTCGGCTGAGGCCGGACCCTGGCGCGACGCAGATCGCTTTGTCGGTCGATGCCGGGCTGCATTATTACGAGACGGTCGGCCAGAATTGGGAGCGCGCGGCTTACATCAAGGCGAGAGCTGTGGCGGGCGATATCGAGGCGGGCAAGGCTTTCCTGCGGGAATTGTCGCCTTACATATGGCGGAAAAATCTCGACTATGCCGCGATCGCGGATATCCACGCGATGAAGCGGCAGATCCACGTGCATAAAGGTCATGGCCAGATTGCGATTGAAGGACATGATCTCAAGCTCGGCCGAGGCGGGATTCGTGAGATCGAATTCTTCGTTCAGACGCAGCAACTCATTGCGGGCGGACGGCAGACCGAACTGCGAACGCCCCAGACACTCGAAGCGCTCCACCAGCTCGCGGATCGCGGTTGGATTGCGCGGGAGGCGGCGCGGGAGATCGCCGAAGCCTATTGTTTCCTCCGCCGCATCGAGCACAGGTTGCAAATGCTCGACGATGAACAAACCCATTCGTTGCCGGCAAAACCTGCTCCATTCGAGCGCATCGCGCGATTTTCGGGTTATGCTTGCGCAGGTGATTTTTCCCGCGAAGTTCGCCATCGCCTGGAGACGGTACAGCGTCACTACGCGGCCTTGTTCGAGGACGTGCCGGCACTGTCACGCTCTACCGCGCCGGGCAGTCTCGTCTTTACCGGCGATAGCGACGACCCGGAGACCGTAAAGACTTTAGCGGAGATGGGCTTTTCCAGCCCCTCATCCGCTATAGGCACGGTGCGCGGCTGGCATTTCGGACGCTATCCCGCCACACGCACCGCCCGCGCCAGGGAAAGGCTCACAGAGTTCCAGCCGCTTCTGCTGGAGGCGCTGTCCAGTGCTGCCAATCCTGACCTTGCACTTGCAACATTCGACCGTTTCCTCGCTGAGCTTCCTGCTGGCGTTCAACTCTTTGCGCTTTTGCGTAACAACCCGGCCCTGTTGGAGTTGCTCGCAGGGATCATGGGCACCGCACCACGTCTTGCCCGCCTCGTTAGCCGCCGCCCCCGGCTCATGGACGCGGTTCTTGATCCCGGCTTTCTGGGAAGTTTGCCCACGCCTAACGAACTGGCGGCGCTTGTGCGGAGCCAGATCGAACGGGGCGCAACCTATGAAGAGCGTCTTGACCGCGCAAGGCGCGTCGGCCAGGAGCAGTCTTTTCTCATTGGCGTGCGCGTTCTGTCCGGCTCGATCGGCGCGGAGGAAGCCGGCGCGGCCTATGCGGCTCTGGCTGACCAACTCGTCATCCATCTTCAAGCCGAAGTCGAAGCGCTGATGGCCGTGCAACATGGAACCGTGCCAGGCGGGGAAATGGCGGTCGTCGGCATGGGCAAGCTCGGAGTGCGGGAGATGGCGGCCAATTCCGATCTCGATCTCATCATCATCTACCGCTATCCGCAAGGGCAGGACGTTTCCTCCGGCTTGAAGCCGCTTGCTCCCGGACAGTATTACGCCCGCGCGACGCAGCGCCTGATCAGCGCTTTGTCCGCCCCGACCTCCGAAGGCGGCCTTTATGAGGTAGACATGCGTTTGCGGCCATCGGGCAAGTCCGGTCCGGTTGCCACAAGCCTGCTCAGCTTTATTTCATATCAGAACAACGAAGCCTGGACATGGGAACACATGGCCCTGACGCGGGCGCGGGTCATATCCGGCCCCGACTCGCTGCGGAGCGACATCGAGGCGACCACCCGCGCGGTTCTCGGCCGCCCGCGCGACCTCGGAGCGATCGCCCAAGACGTGCGTGACATGCGCCGTCGCATTGCGCAGGAAAAAGGCTCTAAAAGCTTGTGGGATCTCAAATATGTCGAAGGCGGCCTGGTGGATATCGAGTTCGTCACGCAATATCTGCAACTCGTCCATGCAGCCCAACATTCAGAGGTTCTAGATCAGAACACGATCGGCGCGTTGGAGAAAATGCGATCCATGGAGTTGCTTGGCGCAGATGACGCCGGCGTGCTGCTGCAGGCCGCCAAGCTGTATCATGGGCTGACGGTGATCATGCGGCTATGCCAGGAAGGCCGGTTCGATCCGGGCAGGGCGCCGCCTGGTTTGAAAGCTCTTTTGGCTCATGCTGCTGGCGTTCCGGATTTCGCCAGCATACCGCCATTGCTTGAGGAAGTTCAGGCAGCCGTCTCGGACGCTTTTGGCCAGCTTGTTCAATAAGCGCAAAGGGGGGAACCAGAAGACCGCAGAAGCCTTCTCTTAGATAGATGTTTGACGGCGCGGAACAAGTTGATAGATTCTCAACTGTAATGGTCTGGAGACAGGGATAACCTCATTTGACATCACATAGGCGGCTTCCGGACATGCAGCGTGGAAAAGAGTTTCGCCTGCCCAAGGACTTGACAGGCTCTGGACTAGGCGTCCAGACGGAGAGCGCAAGTTTGAACACGCTCAACGAACGTTCGCGGGCCATTTTCCGTCAGATCATCGAGACTTACCTCGCAACTGGCGAGCCTGTCGGGTCGCGAAATCTGAGCCGGCAACTGCCGATGACGCTGTCGCCCGCTTCGGTTCGCAATGTCATGGCCGATCTGGAAACGCTCGGCCTTATCTACTCGCCGCACACCAGCGCCGGGCGTTTGCCAACCGAGTCCGGCTTGCGTCTCTTTGTCGATGGTTTGCTCGAAATCGGTGATATGGCCCAGGAAGAACGCGCGCATATCGAGGCGCAGATTTCCAGCAATTTGACCATCAAGGATCTGTTGTCTCAAGCTGGTGAAATGCTCTCGGGGCTTTCCCGCTGCGCTGGCATGGTGCTTACGGAAAAACTCACGCACCGAATCAAGCATATCGAATTCGTCGGGCTCGACACCAGCCGCGCCTTGATCGTGCTGGTGGGAGAGGATGGTGCGATTGAGAATCGAATCATCGAATTGCCACCTGGTCTCCCTGTCTCGGCGCTGGCCGAGGCGACCAACTATCTCAACTCGCGCTTGATGGGCGCAACGCTTGTCGATGCGCGCGCGCGGGTCGAAAAAGAGCTTGCGGCGAGAAAAGCGCAGCTCGACGAATTGACGGCTAAAGTTGTTCAATCCGGTCTGGCGCAATGGTCGGGCGGCAAGGAGGATTCCAAGAGCCTCATCGTACGCGGACAGTCTCATCTTCTTGCCGATCTCAACGCCATAGAAGACCTGGAGCGGATACGGCTTCTTTTCGACGATTTGGAATCGAAGAAGGAAATTATGCGGCTTCTGACGCTGACCGAGCAGGCCGAGGGTGTGCGCATCTTCATAGGATCGGAGAATCAGTTGTTTTCCATGTCCGGATCATCATTGATTGTGGCGCCATTCAGCGACTCGGAACATAAAATTGTCGGTGTTTTAGGGGTTATAGGTCCAACTCGAATGAATTATGCGCGGATTATCCCCATGGTTGATTACACAGCGCGTCTGGTTGGCCGTCTCCTTACTTGATTATTGTTCGAGTCCGGCCAATATCCAAATCAGATTTTTGGACAAAGCTCTACCAGGAGAGGGTAGAACGATAATGGAACAAGACAAACGCGGCGCGGGCGGTGCGGATGAACAGCAGCCTGCCAGCGCAATGCAGGACAGTCCGGACATGACGGCATCCCCTCAGACGGCCGCCTCAGGCTCGATATCGGATCATATCGCGAAGTTGAACGCCGAACTTGACGCACTCCGATCCGAAAATACCGAGTTGAAAGACAAGTCTTTGAGATTGATGGCGGAAATGGAGAATCTTCGCCGGCGGACCGAACGCGACAAGTCGGAATTTTCCAAATATGCGGTCTCCGAATTTGCCCGCGACGTCGTTAGCGTCAGCGACAATATCCGGCGAGCCATTGAGGCTGTTCCGAAGGACGCTGTGGAAAATGATCCCGCCTTAAGCGTTCTGATCGAAGGCATTCAAGTAACCGAACGCGAGTTGCTCAAGGCGCTGGAGAAATACCAGGTTAAGCGCTTCGATCCGAAAGGTGAACCGTTCAACCCACACATGCACGACGCAATGACGCGGATCGATATACCGAACGTGCCCGCAGATACGATCGTTCAGGTCATCCACGCCGGCTTCATGATCGGCGAGCGGGTCCTGCGTCCTGCAGCTGTTATCGTGGCCAAGGGCGGAGAAGCCACGGACAGATCTCAAGAACCAGGGTCGGGACATGAAAAGGCGCCAATCCCTCCTGGCGCGATGAAGGTGCCTGAAGACGTCGCTTCAAGCAGTCCAGCGCCTGATCTCGAACCCCGCTCGGAGAGCCGCGCTGGAGGTGGAAACGCGCTTGGGCGCGATTTTCAAACGGAGCGGCGACGTCCCTCCACAGGTTCCGACGAACGGGCTGCGCAGTTTCGTCGGCCCCGCTCCGCTGTTGGCGATCAATCCTATAGCGAACTACGTCCACAGCAGAACGCGCAAGGCGGAACCAAACCTTCGGCTCTGCACAAGCCTGTAATCGGCTCGACAAAAGAATAGCTATGTTGTGAAAAACGCTGAATGATCATTCAGCAAGTATAATGACGCATCCGCCTGTCGTCGGCGGATGCCACCCTTGCTATCAGCAAATTGTCATTTACGTGCTACTGCTCACAGTACAGCCCCGAGACGTTCAGGCGGCAATTTTTATGTGCAAAATCCGGCAAACCTGCATTCTGTCTTGAATGGTGTCGATGCCGGGTCTGACAAACTCCAGCAGTTGGCGCCAATACTTAGAGCATCGGACAGAAAAGTGCGCAGCGGTTTTCGGGGAGCAAACCGCAGATGTTGGTGACGGCGTGAATCATTAAGGCGGCGTATCCTGG
>CAYVJO010000127.1:0-7288 GCA_964451735.1 uncultured Hyphomicrobiaceae bacterium
CTGCGCGCTTTGATGACCGCGATCGCGGAGAAGCAACGCGACCAGATGTTCTTCGTGATGGGAGCCGGTTTCCTTGTCTTGATTATCTCCGGCGGCCTCATTCTGATCTTGCTCACCAACCGGCTCCTGTCCCGCATCCTCCAGCTTCAGGATGTCATTAGAGAGATCGAGCAAGGCAATTTCGATGCGGACATTCCCGTACCCACCAGCGATGAAATGGGCAGCGTGTTCCGTCAGCTCCATCAGATGCGGCTCAGCCTGCTGGACTCAATGGGAGAATTATCCCGCGTCAATCTAGAGTTGGTCATTGCCAAACAGGACCTGGAAAACAGCGTCGCCGAGCGGACAGCAGGGCTGGAAGCTGCCAACAAAGAGCTTGAAGCCTTTACTTACGCTGTCTCGCACGATTTGAGAGCGCCACTGCGCGCCATTTCCGGCTACAGCAGGGCGGTTATCGAAGAATATTCCGATCAGGTCGCCCCCGAAGGGCAGGCAATGCTGAGCCGCATCGGCGCGGCGGCGCAGCGCATGAGCCAACTTATCGACGATCTACTGGAGTTGTCCCAGTTAAAAAAGAGCTTGTCGAAAATCAGCGGCGCGGATCTGTCCAAAATGGCTCGGGAAATCTGCGACGGATTACGGGAACGCGGTTTCGGCCGTCAAGTCAGCTTCGAGGTCGAAGATGGCGTAACCTTGCCCTGCGATGCCGGATTGATGCGGATCGTGCTGACCAATCTGCTTGAAAACGCTTGGAAATTCACAGCCAAGCAGCGAGACGCGAAGATCCTGTTCGGACGGCTCCAAGAGGGCGGCGGCGATATCGTGTACGTGCAGGATAACGGCGCAGGGTTTGACATGGCGTTTAGCGACAGGCTCTTCCAGCCGTTTCAGCGCCTGCATTCGGAACGCTCTTTTCCCGGCACAGGAATAGGTCTGGCGACCGTTTCCAGGATCATCGCGTTGCACGGCGGAAAAATCTGGGCGCAGGCAAGCCCAGGCGAGGGAGCGATTTTTTATTTTCAGATCAACGCGCAAACCTCCGACGCCGTTCAGAACCGTAGCATTGCTTGCGATCAGCAAAATCACGATGTCTGCTCTATGGAAACCGGACGCGCAATAGCTCGGTTCGGATGATCTCGCATCACCCTCTTATTTCAGAAAATTGAGGATGAGGTACACGTGCATGGCACTCACGCTAAGCTAGACACGCCTTGGCTTGAGTTGAACAAAAAAGAGACGCTGAAATGTTTTTTGAGTATTGTCCAATGCATTTAAAAGTATTAATCATCGATGACGATGATGACGATGCGGCTTTGCTTGGCTCATATCTAAAAAAATGCGGCTTCGATCCGAAATGGCAGAAGGTGGATTTTGAAAAGGAACTCGCAGACGCTGTCGAGGATCGGCGTTGGGATCTCGTGCTGTGCGATTACTCAATGCCAGAACTCACGCCATTTCGCGCCGTGGATTGCGTCCGCCGGGTCAACCCTGACATCCCGATCATCATCGTCACAGGCTCCATTACAGACAAGATAGCGGGCGAGCTTCTGGACTACGGCGTACAGGACATCGTCTTGAAGGACGACCTGCCGCGCCTTAAGAAAAGCGTGAGCCGGGAAATCGCTCTGGCCCGCAACAGGCGGGAGATCATGGCGTCGGAACTTCGCTTCGCGGCGGCGCTCGACAAGCTCTCCCAAGGCGTGGCGCTCTATGACCCGGACTCGCAGCTGATCACATGCAATAAGCAATATCGCCGTAGTCTTGATCTTTGTGAGAGCGAGATCGTCCCGGGCGCTTGCTATGAGATGCTTTTGAAGCTTGCCGCCGAGCGCGGGCAGTTCGCGCTGTACGGCGCGGCGGGAGAAGAAAGGAAGCGCCGTCTACTCGCCTGCAAAAGCCCGACGGGAACGCGGCCGCTGGAGATACAGCATCATAATGGTCTGTGGTTCGAGATCGACCGGCATGTCACCGAGGAGGGTGGAATTATAACCGTCACCACGGACATCACCGAGAAAAAACAACGTGAAGCCGCACTTATCCGCCAGACGACGAAACTCGCCTGCATCAATGAGGAACTGCTTCGGGAGATCGAGCAAAGACAAACCGTCGAAGATGCTTTGCGTGAGAGCGAGAGCCGCGCCAGGGCGATTTTCGAGGGCGCGGTCGATGGCGTCATCACCTTCAACGAAGCCTGTCTCATCGAGACGGTCAATCCAGCAGCAGAGAAAATCTTCGGTTATCGTGCCGATGAATTGAGAGATTTTCATATCCACCATCTCATGCTTGTCGGCGCAGGGGGCGAGGAGCGTATCCCGAATTCACTTCTGATACGCGGCGAAACACCCGGAACGGGCAGCACAAGTCTGCGCCTCGTTACCGGATGGCGCAAAAACGGCGAAGCGTTTCCCGTCGAATTGACGATAAGCCAAGTCAAACTCCGCAATCGTTTCATCTATACCGGTATCATCCGCGACGTGACGGAACGGCTCCGGCTAGACCAGATGAAGAGCGAATTCGTCTCCGTCGTCAGTCATGAATTGCGCACGCCGCTCACCTCTATCAGGGGGTCTCTTTCCCTGCTCAATACGAATGCGGTAGGTGACCTCCCCGCGCGCGCGCGGTCCATGATTTCGATCGGATTGCAAAACAGCGAGCGCCTGTTGAGACTGATCAACGATATACTGGACATGGAGAAGATCGAGTCCGGCAAGATGGAATTCAGCTTCGAGCCGATCCGGGTTCGGGCGCTGATCGACTCAGCCGTCGAGGCGCACCGCGCTTATCTGGACCAGTTCAAGGTACGCCTGAAAGTCGAGGGGCGTATGGGACCGGGCGTGCTCGTGCAAGGCGATTACGACCGGCTGATGCAGGTCCTCGCCAACCTTCTGTCAAATGCGGCAAAATATTCCCCCGAAGGAGGAACCGTAACGATCGGCATGGATATTCGCACCGACACCGTGCGCATCTGGGTCAAGGATGAGGGGGCTGGCATACCGGCTTCTTTTCAGGAAAGAATCTTTCAGAAATTCTCCCAGAGCGACAGCTCCGATACGCGCAAGAAAGGCGGCACAGGGCTTGGCCTCAGCATCGCCAAAGCGATCGTCGAACGCCATGGCGGCGCAATCGATTTTGAAACAAGCCAAGGCCGCGGCACGAAGTTTTTCTTTGATCTGCCCGTTTACCTTGCCGAAATCAGGTCCGCAAATGAAAGAGAAACGGCGTAAGCGCCCCACCGGAAACAATTTTAGTTACACCTGCAACCGCACATTAAGCGTGTTGATTTAATATTGCCGAATGAGAGCCCAATGGGAAAGGCAGAAGCCATGAAAGAGCTGCATCGGATTAGCTACATTGAGGATGAACCTCATATTCGGGAGATCGTGCAGCTTGCGCTTGAGGAGTTGGGCGGCTATGAGCTTCAGGTCTGCGAAAGCGGCATGGAAGCCCTCGGAGTGGTGCCGATCTTCAAGCCGGACATTATCCTGCTCGATGTGATGATGCCGGAGATGAACGGCGTTCAGACATTCCGCTCGCTGAAACAAATCCCTGAAATGGCGGAAACGCCGATCGTTTTCGTTACCGCCAAGGCGCAAAAGCACGAAATTCAGCAATATAAATCGCTTGGCGCGGTCGATGTGATTCCAAAGCCTTTCGATCCTGTCGCGCTGCCCATCGAGGTCCGCACGATTTGGGAGCGCGCGACCTTGCGGCCGCTCAATTAGCGATGCAGGAACAGCTCAACCGCCTGATTGAGAAGCATTGCGCCTCCATACGGGCCAGCGTTGCAAAGCTCGGAGAAATTCTGGGCCATATCGCGAAGGGGGCAAACCTCGATCCCCTGGCCGCCCTCCAGGAGGCAGAGGCCCTCGCGCATCAGCTAAAAGGGTCATGCGGTACTGCTGGCTTTCTCGAAATAAGCGAGGCTGCGACCGCGCTCGACGATCATCTAAAGGCGATGTGCAAGACCCCGGCCCATTCCGTAAACCAGGGTATGAGGGACGCGCTCCGTCTCTTCGAGGCGCTTAGCGTTGCCACAGCCTCAATTCACCCTGGCGCGTCGCGGCTTTACAACCTCGCCCCGAATGCCCGCCCAACTTCAGCACGGCGATGAACGCTTAATTTTGCGGATATCGACGCGGCTGCACGCACGAATATTTTTATTTCAGTCTTTTGCTTGGCAGGCGGGTTGCCGCCAAAGCACTTCGCCATCAGGCGCGGTCCTCGAAATCGGCGAACTTCGCGCCAAAGATTTTTAACCTGGGCACTGAAGAAACGACGGTAAGGCAACTGCCCAGCGGATGTTTCTTGATACGGGTCAACATCGTATAAAGCAAAGCTGCGGACTGGTCCGAGCCGTCGAATTTCGCCAACGACAATACGATGAGGCGCGATTGCCACCCTTTATAGCTATGGAAGGTGCAAATCTTTATGCATGGCGTTCGCATCGTGAAAGCGCGCTTGGTTTGATTCTCTTTTTGCCGCGTAGCCGCAACTACATTGGTCGCCTGGAGTCCATGCTCAGCCAACCTTGCCTCCACCTGAAGGCAATCTTCTTTCAGGTCGCATAACAACGTCAGATCCGTCATGGAGCGGGAAACCGGCAATGGATCGCGCTGAATGATCCGCATCAGTTCCCCGACACATACACCCACACGTTGATCCGGCAGGACCTGAACCCATCGCACTTCGCAGGGCTCTTCCGCCGCAGATTTTTCCCGGGGCAGACTGTCCAGTGCTTTCGGGTGGTAGGCTTTTGCATAATGGCGGAGAATAGGTAACATCCTATTTGGGATACGGCGGCTCGCATCCAATTGAATCCATCGGCCGGAAAATCCTGCTCCAGGCAGAGTCTCGGCATTCCAATCCGTTCGCTGATAGATTTGCTGCGCGCTATCGAAAGCGATCATCATCTCGCCATCTGGCCGAATCGTCTGGCGCAATATTGTCCACCAGGATAGATTGAAATCCTGCCCCTCATCCAGAAAGATCGCATCGTACCGTTTGATAGACTTCGATGTCTCCTTCAGCGTGTTTAAGATAAATACGGGAATTTCCTCATCCCAGAGGGCCTTACTCGCAAGAGCCTCAAATTCGTCCAATTGTCCAAGCTGCCTGCATAAATCACGACAATAACCGAAGAAGGTCCACCATCTGATCTGTTTTGAATGCGCGTCTCCTGTGCGGCCACAAATATCACGGAGATATTTAATGAGAGAGTTATTGTAGCATACGAACAAAACGTCTTTACCTTCGGCTGCAACTTTCGCGGCTCTTCGCACGAGCGTAACAGACTTACCCGCGCCCGCTGTCCCACGGATGCGGCGCATCTTGACCTGTCCTGTATTGTTTACAAATTGCCGTTGCACCGGATCGTCGATCAGCGGATGCTCATGTTCCCAGGCATGGTGAGGTTTGATCAGCCAGCTTCGCAGATCATTTGCTGCGTCATCGGTCAGCATGAGCGGATTTCTTCTCTCAGCAAGCGGAAATATCCGGTCGATCTGACCTGCTTCGAGCGTTTCACGGCCCGAAATCGTTGTATATGGCGACCCGTCAAGAAAATCGGTAAAATATGTCTGAACGTCAGTATCTGATGCCCTTGTGAATATCAGCCCTACAGTCACCGGGAAATCGATCGATTGATTGTGCCTTGCCGAGAAAAGATCTTTGAAAAGAGCCTGATAGCCACGCGCCTGTTCAATAGCGTTCCGATATTTGCGCCAGTGGGATGAAGACAGATCCCAGTCCTTGACCTCGAAAATGGCCAAGCCACTTTTCGGGTTTAGCAAGGCGACATCTGGTTTTTTACCGTTTATATGCGGCTGAACATAGATTTCCCAACCTTGCAGATGCTCTACGAAAAATTCGTAAACCTTTGTTTCGCCGAACATTGCTTCGCATCAATTTAAAAGTTTCCCTGGAGAAAACAGAGACTATTTTACGGAATGCGAAACGTCGACTGTTGTGTTCGGCAATGCCTAAGACCAGTCTGAATAGGATCGCATTTTGAAAAAGAAAACGAGATGAAATACCGGGCTAATTCTCATCCATCTTCAGCGCGGCAATAAATGCCTCCTGAGGGATATCGACGCGGCCGAACTGGCGCATTTTCTTCTTGCCCTCTTTCTGCTTGTCGAGCAGCTTGCGCTTGCGTGTCACGTCGCCGCCATAGCATTTCGCGGTCACGTCCTTGCGCAGCGCCGACAGCGTCTCTCGCGCGATAACCTTGCCGCCTATCGCCGCCTGGATCGGTATTTGGAACATGTGACGCGGGATCAGTTCCTTCAGCTTCTCGCACATGACACGGCCGCGCTGCTGGGCGCGGGAGCGGTGCACGATCATCGAGAGCGCATCGACAGGTTCGGCATTAACCAGAATCGACATGCGCACGAGGTCGCCGGACTCGTAGCCGATCATGTGATAGTCGAAAGACGCATAGCCGCTGGTGACGGATTTCAGCCGGTCATAGAAGTCGAAGACGACCTCGTTGAGCGGCAGTTCGTAGACGAGCATCGCCCGGCTGCCCGCATAGGACAGGTTCTTCTGACGCCCGCGCCGGTCCTCGCACAGCTTCAACACCGATCCGAGATATTCGTCGGGCACAAGGATGGTCGCGCTGATCCAGGGCTCTTGAATATGGTCGATCTTGACAACATCGGGCATGTCGGCGGGATTGTGCATCTCCTCCATCGCGCCGTCGGTCTTGTAGATGTTGTAGACCACGCTCGGCGCGGTTGTGATCAGCTCGATGTTGAATTCGCGTTCGAGCCGCTCGCGAATGATTTCCAGATGCAGAAGGCCGAGGCAGCCGATACGGAAGCCGAAGCCGAGAGCGGCGGAGGTCTCCATCTCATATTGGAACGAGGCGTCGTTCAGGCGCAATCGGCCCATCGCCTCGCGCAAATCCTCGAATTGGGCACTATCGACCGGAAACAACCCACAGAAAACCACCGGCTGGGCTTCCTGAAAGCCTGGGAGCGGCGTCGTGACGGGGCGTTTCTCGTCGGTAATCGTGTCGCCAACGCGCGTATCGGCCACTTCCTTGATTGCGGCGGTGAGAAAGCCGATCTCGCCAGCCGAGAGGCTGTCGCAGGTTTCCTTCTTCGGGCGGAATGTGCCGACGCGATCGACTGTATAGGCGCCGCCCGTCTGCAAAAGCTTGATGCGCTGGCCTTTCGCCAGCCTCCCGTCCACGACGCGCACGAGAACGACGACGCCCAGATAGGGATCATACCAGCTATCGACCAGCATCGCCTTGAGCGGCGCGTCAGAATCGCCCTTTGGAGAA
>CAYVJO010000127.1:7303-7522 GCA_964451735.1 uncultured Hyphomicrobiaceae bacterium
GAGGCCCGATTTCGCGGAAATTTCCAGAGCGTCGGACGCGTCCAGTCCGATCACATCCTCGATCTGCTGGCGTACACGGTCTGGCTCGGCTGCGGGTAGGTCGATCTTGTTGAGAACCGGAATGATCTCGTGGTTGTTATCCAGCGCCTTATAGACATTGGCGAGCGTCTGAGCCTCTACGCCCTGGCTTGCATCGACGACCAGCAGGGAGCCTTCGCA
>CAYVJO010000128.1:0-4784 GCA_964451735.1 uncultured Hyphomicrobiaceae bacterium
GCCAGGATACGCCGCCTTAATGATTCACGCCGTCACCAACATCTGCGGTTTGCTCGGTTTTCTCAAAGCGCCGTTTCCTTCACGTAGCCTGGGATATTGAGCCGGAAGCCGCTTCTGCCTGAGCCTGCCAGATGAGGTGGGATGGATAGTTGTGGTCGCCGGTTCAATTCCCATTACGGGAATTGGAATGGAAGGCCGGCAAGGACAAACAGCAAAGCCCATCTCGATCCGGTTGACGCCCGAGGAGCGCGGTCGCCTCGAATCCTGGGCCGGCCGTCGGTCCTTGAGCGACTACGTAAGGGCGCGTCTTTTCGATAAAGAGATCCGCGCTCGCCGCGTCCACATTCCCAAGAACGACGCCCGCGAGCTCGCGCAGGCTCTGGCCAAGCTGGGGCAGTCGGAACTGGCAGGAAGCCTCAGGGAACTGCGGGACGCGGCGCGGACCGGAGCGCTGCCGGTCACTCCAGAAACCGAAAAGGCGCTGTTGGCGGCCTGCGACGCCGTCTATCAACTGCGCTGTGAACTTATGCGGGCGCTAGGGCTTGTCGAGCGGGGTGAGCCATGATTCTCAAGGCCAGCCAGCGCGCGGGGGGCAAGCAACTCGCCGTCCATCTCCTGCGCGATGACGATAACGATCATGTCGAGGTCCATCAGATCCGCGGTTTCGCCGCCGCCGATCTGAAAGGCGCTCTCCGCGAGGCCTATGCGATCAGCCGCGGGACGAGATGCCGACAGTATCTGTTCTCGGTGAGCCTCAATCCGCCCGAAACCGAGAAAGTGCCGGTCGCCATCTTCGAGCGCGCGATCGATGCCATCGAAGAGCGGGTCGGACTGAAAGGCCAGCCGCGCGTGATCGTCTTTCATGAGAAGAACGGCCGCCGCCATGCGCACTGCGTCTGGTCGCGAATCGAGCCGGATGCGCTAAAGGCGGTCAACCTACCCCATTTCAAACTGAAGCTCACGGACATCTCCCGTGAGCTCTATATCGAGCATGGCTGGAAAATGCCGGACGGGTTGGTCAAGAGCGAGGCGCGCAATCCGCTGAATTTCAGCCGCGAGGAATGGCAGCAGGCGCAGCGGATCGGCCGCGACCCGCGCACGATCAAGGAGATATTTCAGGATTGCTGGGCGATCTCAGACTCCCTCATCGCTTTTCGAAACGCCATGGAAGCGCGGGGCTTTTATCTCGCCAAAGGCGACCGGCGCGGCTTCGTCGCCGTGGATCACAATGGCGAAATCTATTCCGTCTCCCGCTGGACCGGCATTAAGACGAAGGATGTGACGGCGAGGCTCGGCGATCCCGATAAACTGCCGGACGTGGAAGAGGTCAAGGCGCAGATCGCGGCGAAGGTGGCCGAGAAGCTCGCCCGGTTTGCCAGGGACATGAAGACCGTCTTCGAGGTTGCCCAGTCAGGGCTGGCCGAGCAGAAAAAGAAACTGGTCGCCTGGCACCGACACGAGCGCAAGTTGCTCCAGGAAATACAGATGGCGCGCCAGCTCCAAGAAACGGGCACACGCCGGCAGCACTTCCGCAAAGGGTTGAAAGGCTTATGGGACCGGCTGTCTGGCCGGCATGCGGCGATCAAGGCGCAGAACGAACGGGAGTCGGGGCAAACAGAATTGCGGGACGCGGCCGAAAAGCAAGCGCTTATCGAGCGGCAGCTCGAAGAACGGCGCGCCTTGCAGCGGCAGATCAGAGCACAGCAGGAGCATCATGAGACAGAAATACGAAATCTTGTAATAACGTCCCCGGACATGCCCTCACCGTCATCACATCCACAAAGAGCTATGGAGAACAATTGGCGGCGACGTAGACGCCCAAGTCGCCATCAGCTTTAAAATGTACCATGCTCTGATAATTTCCTTAGAAAGGCAGTCGATAACAATATTGTTCGTTTATCATGCCGATGTTCTTTAGCTCGCCTTGCAGAATGGTTTGGTTCTTTTTGGCCATGGTGATTGTTTCCTCTGGGGCAGCCAAGCCATGCTTCAATATCTCATTTAAGCTGTATAAAAGCGAGAGTAATTGATTCATTCTCAAATATACAGGAACGAGAGTAGGTAGTGCGACCGCAAGTTCTTCGAGGACCGCGTCATATGCAGATACGCGCCGCGTGGCAGCCTCGCGAGAGAATATCGAACTGTCGTCTACTTCAAAGACAACTAGCGACGTGGTGAAATTTTGAACATTTATCAGCAATTTGAGCGGTCGTCCGTCGTCAACTTGATTTTGTAAGATTTCTCTTTGGAAAAAGGAAGCGGATTGGGATACTCGGTGCGATTGCGGCGCTACGCCGAAGGTGCGCTTTAGATCGAGAAGCGTAGAGATTATCTCCTGAGTCGGTTGCCAAAGATTATCCGCAGGGAATGCTTCTTTAGGGGCGATTGTGAACGACTCGGGGTAAAATATCAGCGCTTCTAAAATCTGTTGGCAGGTATAGAAGCTGCGGCCGAAATCAGTCACGCCTAGCCAAGCCGGAGAAAAACTTTTGAACAGAAGTGGCCGACCGGCAGCATCGGTCTTCTCGCTTTGTCTTAAGTCAAATGTCGGCCACAAAGGCTCAGCTTCGGAAAAGCACAAGACATTTGCGATTGGAAAATCATCTTTCAGGAGTAAGGCTGGCCGATTACCACTATCTCCGGATTTGAAACCTATGCGGCCAGCCTCATCCAATGCGACGGCTTCCAATAGCCCGGCTCCCGGAGCGGGAATGAAGGCTGAAGAACTTGGAAAATCCCCTGGCGCAGGCGAACAATTCCACTGTCCTAGCACTGGCAAGCCGTTTGGGCCAATGGGGTTGTAAAAAGGGCCATATGACAATGTCGAATAAGAGTTCAAAAAATCTCGGAATTAAAGTTTATATTTTCATCTTTTGCTTCAGCTTATTCATTGATTCAACGCGAATACCTTCCTTTGTCAGGATACTTTTTAAGCCTTGAACGACGCGAGTCAACTCTTCTTGATATTCATGGACTTCTTGTTTGTAAAGGGGGTCCTCCTTTTCAAGCGGAATCAGTCCGTCAAGTTTGCTGCCTGCATTCATGACCCAAATACTTAATTCCTTCTCTTCCACGCTATTTATATTATAATAAGTTCGGAACAATAGATCTGCGCACTTGTGGCGATTATCCTCGGCACCCAGATCGATTTCGAGCATAGACTCAAGATTTGAAATAAGCGCTTTCAATAAATTCTGATATTCGGATTTCATTTTTTCTTATGTTCGTATCTGACGTGATGAACCGTTTTCTCATCCTTGGAAACGCCAACAGTGAGATCCCCAGAAGTGTAGTTCTTTCTTCCATATTTATCGGTTTGTTCCATTCCGTAAGCTATTGTGCGTTCCACATATAGAGGTGGGATAGATCTTCCCGTCGGAGCATTATAATCTCCAATCCCATTATGATTGTGGCGTGCGCCAGACGGCAGGGTCCTATCAATAGCGTGGTTAGTATACTGTCTCCCCCACGAAGCGACACGCACGGTATTACTAACCGGCTGGTAGCCAGAATGCGGCGTCCAAGGGTATTCCTTTCTTTCAAACTCAAAATGGCGTTTCATAGGAGGAGCTGAATTACTTCCCCCTCCTCCCGAAAGCCCGTTTTGAACCATATTTGGGTAACGGCTATCGCGTTCCAGACGCGGCCCCTCCGCGACGCGCTTTTGCGGAGTATGCTGCATATTGGTGTTGGCGCCTTTGGTCGTGAAGCCCATGCGATCTCTCCTCGCTTGTAGAAAAATTACAGTATCGCTCAAACAAAATCTACTCGAAACGGAGGAGATTTCATAATCAATCTATTCCTCGACTGGGGAGGCATTTTCTCAAATTTTCTCAGGGTACCGGAATACGCTGCTTGCACATCTGGGTGCGGCTGGTACCCTCCTTCGCGCAATTTCATGACGGAATATAACAATCCCATCATTTGGCGGGCGCGCTCAAAGACAGGCATCATAAGGGCGATATCGTTATAGTGTTCGGTTAGGCGTTGGGTAAGGCGGCCCTGGCCAAAACGCGTATCGTTCCTACTAATATTCCGATCTTCAACGCCGTCCAATTCCTGTATATATGCGCCGTTTAAGTGTCGCTGCGGCGCGGCCCTTGCCCGGCGGCGCTCCGCCCTTTCGGGCAAAGCACCACGCGGGTGCCGGTGACGGTGGCCGTCACGGCGCGGACACGCCTTCCCTTGGATAAGGGGTTGCAGCAGCAACCCTTGGCCCTCGCCGAGAGCGGGGTAGCAAGCGCAAGGAGGCTCCGAACGAGGGCTCCCTTCAGGGAGACGTTTGGATGCCTTGCGCGCGCGAGGGCGGAGCCCTTAGCGCTTCGCGCCAGGGATCAAAGCCGCCAGGCCGAGACCGCGCAGCGGGCTCGGTTCACGCGAGCCCGATCCGCCGCAGGCGGAGGCGCCCCACCCTGCAGAAAAATCGGAAGAAGGCCCCGCCGAAAATCCGGCATGCAAACAGGTCTAAAAATGTAAGCCAGGATGCTGAAAACGGGACGGCCCTCAGGCAATTGCTGATAAAACGCCGCCATCCTGTCTCCATTTAACTACATGAAATATAACGATAAATATTGAAACGCCGTCAATTCCCGGTTGGATGGAAGCCGGGTTCTGATATAAAGGGGATAAAAGGAGCCCGAGTGGCAATCATAGATCCTTGCGCCCTTCCGCCGCTGTTGCTACGGCCGCAAGGAATGAACAGGGATCGCTGACGATAAAAGTCGATGACGATCAAATCGTCATCTGCCGCTACTAAGCAGGTTTGTCTGACCTGGCCAACGAAT
>CAYVJO010000128.1:4794-7481 GCA_964451735.1 uncultured Hyphomicrobiaceae bacterium
TGCTGCGTCTGCGCCGATGCCAGCGCGAACCTGTGGCGTCAGACGCTGGCGGACCTGCTGATAGACCTGAATCCCGGCTTCGATCGGCACTTCAAAACTGACCGCTAGGGCGAAGGCGATATTCTCTGTCAACTCGCCGGCAGGAGCGCGGCAGGAAACCCTGAGCAATAGATGACCGTCATCGACGAAAACCGAGGCTTCTTCAGCTTGACGGCGCTCGTGAAAAACAGTGCCACGAGCCGTTGCTTTGTCCGTTGGCTGAGTGGGTGTGCGTGTCGATGCGATCCAATATTGGTCCGCACTGCCGGAACTGATGTCGAGCGCGGCCATCCGATATCCCTGATGGCGGGGATTGACCGGCGAGAACCATGCCAGTGTGGTGGTCAAGGCGCGGAACGCGCGGACGCCATTCAGGCCATCGGGGAGCGGAATTCGATAAAGCAGGGCCGCGCCGGGAGCTATGGTCCCGTACCCCAACAGCGTAGCACGGTTCTCGGCGCAATCGAGAACACGGCCTATTTTCGGCACGCCATAACCGAGCAGGCGCGCAATGTCGTCGCGGCGCTGCGAATGCGATCCGGGGCCACGCGGACCGAAGAATTGTTCGAGCATGTCGCCCTTTGCACCCCAGCTAGCGCCATGGACGAGCAGCGCCTTGATAGTGAGGGCAAGGTACTCCGCAGGAATATCCGTATGGTTGGAGCCGCCCTCCCCATCCAGCAGAACGTCATGGATCTGGTGCGCGGCGTGGGTTGCAAGTGCGGTGGCCACGCTCGTGCCCCAGGAAAAATCCTCATAACGCAACCCACCCTGTCTATCAGGAAACGCGACTTTCGCGCCGAAAAGGCGCGGCGAGTTGCTCGGCGCGACGGTTACGCCGTCACCGGATTGGACAACACGGACCGGCGCGCGCCCGCCTTCGAACAGCAGATCAGGCTTTACGGTTTTTCTGAAGCCAAGCCCCATGGCCGAAACGATGTTCGGCAATTCAGGATCGGTAAACGGATCGACCAAATTGGCGGGAAACGCACCGCTGTAAGCGGAGCCCGCATGCGCCGCGCCAATGGTGAGGATGTTGATCGCTTCGGCCGGGGAGAACAGGGTCCGGTTGCTCTTGTTCTGATTCAGGGCCGCCAGTATCGCCCGCTCGCGGTCTTCCGGCCGGGCGTCCTCGAATTCCCGGGAGGTATTGAAATCCGGAATATGCAGCCGCTCCAGCACATTGCCGGCGCTGACGAGGAACAGGACACGATACCGGTGTGCGAGATAGTCGAGAAGTCGACCGAGCGGGCTCATCACCCGGGCAAAGGGCCGCCATTCATCCCCCAGCGACACATTGATAATGTTGACGCTGGGCGCTGAGGGCGGTTGCTGGCCCTCTCCCTCCTTGATCCGTCTGACGGCCCGGTAAACGACATCGACGAGCAGTTGGTCGGGAGGCGTGCGTTCATTCCCGTTCGCATCAGGCATCATCACAGGCAGCACGAACAGCCGGCGGGAGATTGGGGCGTCGTTATAATTCAGATCCCCATGCACAATCAGCGAGGCCATCGCGGTGCCGTGTTGCCGCTGATTGACGGCATAGCCAGGCTCAAGGTTGTTCGGGTCGTCGATCACGAGCCGCCCGGCCAGGCGGGCATGATTTTGGATCGGAAAGCCGTCTATGAGTGCCGCGGCTGGGTCACCCCGCAGTTCGACCGGTTCCGCTGGCGCCGCACCCTGCTGTCCATCAAGCTCATCCTTCGCCCGGTGGCGGGCAATGGACTGCGGGCGCAGGAACATGATTTCATCCACGCGGGCGAGGCCGACATCCGGATGATCGATGAGCCTTTGAACCTGATCAGCCGGCACGTCGACCAACAGGGCCTCATAACGGATCGCATCGATCACGGCACTATGCACGCTGGTGCCGCCAATCGCGCGTAAGGCCTCAAACAGCCTTTGCCGGGCAGCAGCGCGTTTCTCGGCGCTTTCGTAGTACCATAGCTCGATTTCGAAACGTACGGGCGCATTCGGATTGCCCGCCAGACTGTCGCGCCAGAACTCAATTGTTTCGGCAGGCACGCGATCCTGTGGCCCCCAAGGCCGCACATCGACAAGCAGCGAGAATAATTCGCGCCATGCGGAGCGGCCGCGCGGCATCCTCTGGCCGGCTGTATAGCGCTTCCAAAGGCCCAGGAGCTCGCGCAACGCCTGCACGTCGGGCATAGCCAGATAAATCCGGCCAGCAATTTGCCTGTCAGGATGAGCCTGGTCAAAAAAGTCATCCGTCGGATCAATCGCATCCTCGAAATCGCCCAGATATTCAAGACCCAATGAGCGGGCTTGCGCATAGAAGTCGGACAGAGAGCCCGCCACCTCGAAAACGATTGCGCGTTCGGGCGCGATCGAGGCGGGATCGTTTCGAAGGTCGAGAAGCCGCTGCGGGGTGTCGGCGACCTGCATCAACCGCGCAAATCGCGGCGCTATGCGCTCATTCTGCCGGTCACGGGCGGGTTTGACGATGTTGGTCCCGCCGCGGGGGCCCGGCCGCGATCATGGCCTCGAAGCTGACCGCCGCGGACATCGCCGCGCAGGCCGCCGAGTTTGTCCGCAAGAACCCCACGAGCGAATACGCCCCGATCTATCGGGCCCTGCTGGAGGAGCCGGACCAGCAGGCCCAGGTCGCCGCGCTGGCCCGGGGGCAG
>CAYVJO010000129.1:0-7479 GCA_964451735.1 uncultured Hyphomicrobiaceae bacterium
TGAACTTGGAACGAGGTCGCGATCCGTTGGCCAACCAAAGAATCTCTGCTTAGGCCGACACCGATTAAATGTCCGGCGCTCTATGCCATTGCACTCAACAAAGCCCGGGCCGACCAAATCGTATCCGGCTCCGGGAAGCCTCCTTAGGCCGGATAGATGTCGTGTGAAGGCTCTTGCGCGCGCAGGATCATGCCGAACAGGTCGCGCGGATCGTCAGGATCGGCGAGCAGATCCAACTCGTCGAAGAAGCCCGTCCGCTGGCTCTGATCGCGGACATAGCGCAGCGCCGAGAAATCCTCGATTGCAAAGCCGACCGAGTCGAACAATGTAATCTGCATAGCGCCGGTTCGGCCGGCAGCCTTCCCGCTCATAACCTCCCATAGCTCCGTGACCGGATGATTGGGTTGCAATTGCTGAATTTCACCCTCGATGCGCGTTTGAGGCGCGTATTCCACAAAGATGCCGGACCGCAGCAAAATATCCTTATGCAGCTCAGTCTTGCCGGGGCAATCCCCACCGACGGCGTTAATGTGGACTCCTGGGCCGACCATATTGTCAGTTAGGATGGTGGCGTATTGCTTGTCTGCCGTAGCAGTCGTCACAATTGTGGCGCCCTCGACAGCTGCTTCGGCAGAACGGCAAGGCGTGATCTCGAAGCCGCGATTGGCTAGATTGCGCATGCAACGCTCAGTCGCCGCCGGATCGATATCGTAAAGGCGCAATTTCGTGACTCCAAGCAGCGCCTTGAATGCCAGCGCCTGAAACTCGGATTGGGCACCGTTGCCGATGATCGCCATTACGGCCGCATCCTTTGGCGCGAGATATTTCGCAGCGAGGGCCGACATT
The DNA here is from genome assembly GCA_964451735.1 of uncultured Hyphomicrobiaceae bacterium. Lineage (GTDB taxonomy): Bacteria > Pseudomonadota > Alphaproteobacteria > Rhizobiales > Rhodomicrobiaceae > JAHQVI01. The sequence continues at coordinate 847 of CAYVJO010000129.1, forward strand.
GCGGCGGTTCGCAGCGTGGTGAGTATGGTCATTTCTGACAAGAGCAGCGGATAGCCACTATCGACATCTGACAGGACGCCAAAGGCGGTAACCGTTTGAAGCCCCCCCTTGATATTTTTGGGATGACCGTTGACATATTTGAATGCGTAGATGCGTCCGTCGCTGGCGGGCATGAGTTCGATGACGCCATCCCTGGAATGGGACGCGATGCGAGGCGTCTTGTCGAACCTTTGCCAGCGCTTGAAATCAGCCTCGATATAGTCCGCGAGCTGCTGCAATACGTTTTCCACACCGATCGCCAACACCAGCTTCATCATATATTCGACGCTGACGAAGGGGACGATGTTGATCTTGTCATGTCTGACGAGCACGACATTAACTCCTTATCCGATATGGCATTTGCGTTATTCCAGCGGGATTGGTGGGCCTGTCCATGACGCGCCGTCCGAACAGACTGGCCACAAGATCGACGATCAACCTGGCTGTGCGCCCGCCTTCGTCGAGAAATGGATTCAGCTCGGCAAGATCGAGCGAGGAAACCAAACCGCTCTCATAAAGCATCTCCATGACCAGATGCGCTTCACGGAAAGTCGCGCCGCCTGGGACGGTCGTGCCTACGCCGGGCGCGATGGCGGGATCGAGAAAATCGACATCGAGGCTGACATGGAGCAATGCGTTCAAAGCGGTAGCTTCCTGTAGGAAAGGCTCCAGAAGCCGCACGACGCCATGCTCGTCGAGCTGCCGCATGTCATGGACCCTCACCCCATGCTGCCTCAGCAATTTGCGTTCCGCGTCATCGACCGAGCGGATGCCGATCATGCAGACATGGTCAGGCTTGACATGGGCATCGAGCGGATGACCGAGCAGCGCATCGAAACCGGGCAAGCCGCAGAAAAAGGCGACTGGAACGCCGTGCAAATTTCCGCTTTCCGTCGTCTCCAGCGTATGAAAATCCGGATGGGCGTCGAGCCAGAGAACATAGAGCGGACGGCCTGATGCATGAGCATAGGATGCCGCTCCAGCGACAGAGCCGGCCGCGAGGCTATGGTCGCCGCCCAGGCAGATCGGCACAATGCCCTTCGCCATGAGGCCTGCGCAAAGCGGCAGCAAACAGCGGCACCAGTCAGCAATATCAGCCAGGTTTTTAACCCTAGGGTTGGCGGCACTAATACCCAGCGCCCGTGGCGAGGGCTGTAGATCGCCAAGATCCTCGACGGCATGGCCGAGTTGAAGCAGGGTCTCCACCATGCCGGCGATCCGCAAGGCCGTCGGCCCCATAACCGGCCCGCGCTGCGCCGCGCCGGTCTCGACCGGGACACCAACCAAAGCGATTTGCCGCTTTTCGCCCATTTTGCGCAGGCTCCGTAGCGTAGGCATCCACACCATGGAAATATGATTAGCGTAAAGATTTAGGAATCAAAAAAAGCGCAGATCAAATTGATCGCAATCGGCGCTAAGTCATTCAGGCTGGATCAATTTAAAAGGCTAGCGCTAAAAGATGTTTGAAAATGCTGCCGATTGTCTCCGCAGGTGTCAATAGGAGATGAATGCGGCCGACCGCTATGCAGGATAGTCATCTATGCTCCAAAACCTGGTCAGCGTTTGCAGGCGATGCTGAAACGGGCCTTACCACTTTCCAGATCCGTCTCCATCAGAACGAGTTCGCACGTCACGTCGCGATGCTGGAAAATTTTACGCTCGCCGAACGCAATCCCGAGCGTCTGCTGATTGACTGCAACCCGGGCCGAACGCGCGGCAATCGACTGAAGGCTCAGCGCAACGTCCACATCCTGGTAGAGCTTGTTCTTGTTGCGGGCTAGCAGAACATTGTCGAAAAGCACAACCGATCCGCCCGTGCTTCTCGACTCGCTGTTGGCAGCCGTCAACGCAACCTGTGTAGTCGAAGTTTTCAGCTCCTCAAACTCGGTCTGGAGCGTGGTCAAATTCTGCTTGCAGACCTGATACTGATCGTTTGCCTCCGCGAGGAGCTGCTTCACATTCGTAAGCTCACTCGATAAAACCGGGTTATCCCTGTTCTTTTCAACCACCCGTTCCGAGCCCTGCGGCTGTTCCGACGTGAGCTCCTGGAGCTTCCCGATCTGTGCGTTCATCGAGCGGATCTCATTGAGCACCGGACTGAGATCGATTTCCGGAGCAGGCGCCGGCGCTGACTGGCCCTTGAGCAAATCGGCGATCGCGGCGGCATTCTCGGGCGAGCCGCCCGCCGCGATCAAGGTTTTCAGCTCCTGCAAATCACCGCGGCCGGCGGAGTAACCCACGTAAAATCCGATGCCGCCCATGGCCATAAGAGTCACGACGCTTGAAAGGACGGCATAGGTAATCAGCCTCATGGGATGCATGTGTCGTCACTCTCCGTTCTTCATCGCCACGGAAATATCCGGCGCGTCTTCGGCTTTCATCCCCACAACATGGTAGCCAGCGTCCACATGGTGTATCTCTCCAGTAACGCCACGGCTCAAATCGGAAACCAGATAGAGCCCTGCGCCTCCGACTTCGTCTATGGAAACCGTGCGGCGCAGGGGTGAATTATACTCATTCCATTTCAAGATATAGCGAAAATCGCTTATCCCTGAGGCGGCGAGCGTTTTGATGGGCCCTGCTGAAATCGCATTGACCCGAATGCCCTGCTTGCCCAGATCGGCCGCAAGATAGCGAACGCTGGCTTCAAGAGCTGCTTTGGCTACTCCCATGACGTTGTAATGGGGCATTACCTTCTCAGCGCCATAATATGTAAGCGTCAAAAGGGACCCCCCATTCGGCATCAGTTTTTCTGCACGCTGCGCGATCGCGGTAAAGGAATAGCAGGAGATCAGCAATGTTTTGCTGAAATTATCCTGGCTCGTATCGACATAGCGGCCATCGAGTTCCGCTTTGTCGGAATAGGCGATCGCGTGGACCACAAAATCGAGTGTCCCCCAGCTTTGGCTGAGTACATGGAAAACAGCATCCACAGAGCTTGTGTCCGTAACGTCACAGGACAGGACGATATCAGAGCCAACTTCCGCCGCAAGTGGTTCGACGCGCTTTTTCAGCGCCTCTCCCTGATACGTGAAGGCAAGGGCGGCCCCTTCCGCCGCAGCGTTCTTGGCGATGCCCCATGCGATGGACCGGTTATTCGCGACGCCCATGATGAGGCCGCGCTTGCCACTCAGCAGCTTGCCGCTCATCGATTGTCCATGTTCGGTCACACGCTCCTCCCGCTATCTGGTCGCGGGCATCCTACACAAATGACGTTTTGCGTCCAGCCGTATACGCCTTCGAAGAGCGCGACGGCTATTCCCAGGAACGGCCTGTTTGCGCTTTATCCATTGTCTATGAGGATTTAGCAGAATATGCCAAGGATTGAGGAGACATTAAGATCACGATCGATTATCGTCGTCACTTAATGAAAAACAACGCTGAATTATGATCGACAAGCCAGATCTCGATTGCGAGGAAGGACTGCAAGCCCCTGATTTTTCCGATGGGCGTGACCCTTACGCCTTATTTGCCGAGTGGTTCCAGGCCGCGCAGGCAAAGGAGATCAACGACGCCAATGCGATGGCGCTTGCCACAGTGGACGACAACGGGTTGCCCAATGTCCGCATGGTTTTGCTGAAAGGCTTCGGGACGGACGGTTTTGTATTCTACACGAATTATGAAAGCGTCAAGGGCCATGAGCTGCTGACATCGGGCAAGGCGGCGCTCTGCTTTCATTGGAAAAGCTTGAGACAGCAGGTTCGCATTCGCGGGCCTGTGACGCAAGTCAGCAAGGATGAGGCGGACGCCTATTACGCCTCTCGTCCTCGTGGGAGCCGCATCGGCGCCTGGGCCTCGCAACAATCGCGCCCGCTGGAGAGCCGTTACGCCTTGGAAAAGGCCGTCGCCCTTTATGGCGCCAAATATGCAATCGGAGACATCCCGCGTCCGCCTTACTGGTCCGGTTTCCGCCTGACGCCCGTCGAGATCGAGTTTTGGCACGATCGGCCTTTCCGGCTACATGATAGGATCACGTATCGTCGAACCGCACCGGAGGGAGCGTGGCAGACAGCCCGACTTTATCCATAACCGCACAGTCTGCAGGGTACGATTAGAAAAAGTGTACACCGGTTTTCTGAAAGATCGCGTGCAAACAAAGAGATATAAACGAGGGCTGTTTCCATCTGAAATGATCATGATCTATGGCAACACTCGTTAGCCGCGATCAAGCCAAGGCGAAATCCACGATCACTGGCACATGATCCGATGGTTTCTCCCAGCCGCGCGCTTCGTCAATCACAGTCATGGAGCGGCAGGCTTTCTCCAAGCCGGGCGTTGCCCAGATATGATCGAGCCGTCTGCCGCGGTTCGAGGCGCGCCAGTCCCGTGCGCGATAGCTCCACCAGGTGTAGAGTTTGCGATCTTCGGGCACATATTTGCGCATGATGTCCACCCAATTCGCGGAGTCTTTAAGCTTTGCAAGATGCTTCACCTCGACCGGCGTATGGCTGACAACGTTCAGAAGCTGTTTGTGTGACCATACGTCATGCTCAAGCGGCGCGACATTGAAGTCACCCGCTAGGATATGCTGGCTATTCGAGGATGCAGCCCCACCGGCGAACCAATCGGTAAGCGAGCGGATGTAGTTCAGTTTCTGACCGAATTTCGGGTTGACATTTGCGTCGGGAATATCTCCGCCTGCCGGAATGTAAAGATTGTGGAAGATGATGGGCTTGTCCTTGAGCGAGACTGCGACATGACGCGCCTCGCCGCTGCCGCAGAAGTTCTGCGCGCCTCTGTCCTCCAAAGGCAGGCGAGACAAGGTCGCAACTCCATGATAGCCGGCTTGCCCCTTGACGTGAATGTAGCGGAAACCCAATGCCCGCACAGCTTCAAAGGGAAACAGCTCGTCCTTGCATTTGATTTCCTGAAGGCAAATCACATCGGGTTGAAAATCGTTAACGAACCTCTCGACGATGCCGATGCGAAGCCTGACGGAGTTTATGTTCCAAGTAGCCAGCCGAAGTTTCATGTCATTTACCCCATTCCGCCGAGCGGCGTGCGCGCCGCCCGCTTGGAGCTAGCAGTCCTGTGCGCGCCAGAAAATCGGAAACAGCCCGTTTCCAGCGCTTTTACTTGGATTACAGGTTAACCGACCGTTTCGCTAAGAACCGCGCGTTTCGCTTCGATCTGACCGATTGCGTCCTCAATTGCATCGAAAACCAGCAAGGTGGAGGCATGGCGCGCCTTATAATCGCGCACGGGCTGTAAAACGCCCAGATCGGCCCATTTGCCGGTTGGCGGGTTCCCGCCTTCCCTGAGCATGCGACGCATTTGCTGACCTATTTCGCGCAGTTCGGCAGACGTCGATCCAACAGCGTGCTCCCCCATCACGGAAGCCGAGCTTTGCCCTAACAAACAGGCTTTGATGTCTTGGCCATAATCAGTGACGGTGTCCCCCTCCATTTTGAGGTCTACAGTAACACGGGAGCCGCAAAGTTTCGAATGCGCCTTGGCGGTTGCGTCGGGCGCGGCCAAACGTCCTGTGCGCGGAATATTCGCAGCCAATTCCAGGATCCGTCCATTGTAGAGATCGTCGAGATTGATCATGCTTATACCCATACAGGGCGACTTCCTTGAAGGCGCAATTGTTGAGGATTATATACAAAAAAAATGATGGTTTACCTCTCCATGTCTATTAAAGCAAACACGCGAGCTTTGAAGCGGGAGATAACAAGCTTTTTTTGTAAATTTGACCAAGATGCGCTTCTGCTTATCCTTAAGAAAGGCTTTTCCAGTATATAGCGATAATTGCAACCGCGTTACAAGACTCCGACTTTGTGACCAATTCGACATAAGGGCATTTTCATGGGCGCACTCCCGAATGAAAGCCGGCAAGGAAACGGTAAAATTGTAAAGGCTGTGGTTACCATGCCGGAAGACCAAAAACCCAGCCGTGCGGATGCAGAGGCTGCCGTACGCACCCTCATTCAATATGCGGGCGATAATCCCGCGCGCGAAGGGCTTTCGGATACACCGCGCAGGGTCGTGGATGCTTACGCGGAGCACTTCTCTGGCTATGAGCAGGATCCTGTCGAGATCCTCTCGCGTACATTCGAGGAAGTGCATGGTTACGATGACCTGGTGATGGTACGCGACATACGTTTGGAATCCCATTGCGAGCATCACATGCTTCCTATATTGGGCGTTGCGCATGTCGCCTATTTGCCTCAGAGACGGGTAGTCGGGATCTCCAAACTAGCCCGCGTGGTGGATATTTTTGGAAAGCGTCTCCAGACGCAGGAGACCATGACCGCACAGATCGCGGAAGCCATCGAGAACGCTCTCAATCCGCGGGGGGTTGCTATTCTGATCGATGCAATTCATCAATGCATGACCATTCGCGGCGTTCACAAGCCTGGTGCTTCGACCATTACCACGCGTTTCACCGGGGTGTTCGCAGACGACGCCGATTACCGCGACCGTTTTCTGCGCATGATACAGGGACGCCCGATCCCGCCATGCTACTGAAGCGGATTTGACATTGAGCGCAGGCCGCGGCTAGCTACGGTGTAAATTGCCAATTTCAAAGGTTTCATTCGTATTATACATTTATTTTGTGATCCTTAAGCTGAACGATTTCCATATAAGGAC
>CAYVJO010000130.1:0-7429 GCA_964451735.1 uncultured Hyphomicrobiaceae bacterium
AGGCAACCAAGAGTAAGGCATAGATAGGGATAGGTGGCGAGGGTGGCAGCCATAAGAACTCCGAGCGCGACCACAGGCGCGATATAGTCCGGTTCGACCCGGCGACCGATCATCTTGCCGGAAAAAGTGCGGATGCGGCTCGCCATCAGCCCGGCTATTCCTATGGCGTATAGGGTTAGAACCGGCAGCACCATCCAGGATTTCGGAACGCCAAAGCCCTCCAGATAGAGCGGCAGCAACAAAACGAGCGCACCGGCGGGAGCTGGAACGCCGATGAAAAAGGCGCTTTGCCATTTCGGCTTGCCGGCTTGGTCCATGGCAACATTGAAACGTGCTAGCCTGAGCGCCGCGGCGACGGCGAAGACGAGAACGACGATCCAGCCAAGGCTGTTGGCGCCAGAAAATCCCCATAGATACAGTACGATGGCAGGAGCAACGCCGAAACACACGAAGTCGGACAGCGAATCCAACTCGGCACCGAACCGTGAAGACGCCTTCAGCAGCCGCGCCATGCGCCCGTCGATCCCGTCCAGCACGGCCGCGCCGACGATAGCCGCCAGCGCATATTCGAAGCGTCCTTCGATAGCCATGCGGATCGACGTTAGCCCGACGCAAAGGCCAAGCAATGTGACCATGTTCGGGATGAGAATCCTGACAGGCACGCTTCGGCGGCGGGCGCGGAAAAGGGCGCGGCGTCCATCGATCATGCGGTCGGAAAAACGGCGTTTCATCGGCATGATCGGGAGGGTCCCCCCAGTGATGATGGGCGCGAGCCGCAGTAATCCGGTTCGGTCGCGGCTCCGGACTTATCAATCATCTTGGAATCCAGTCATTTCCTTAATTTGAAGCGGCGTAACGCCTTCGCTGCGAAGCGCTCGCAGACTTTTGTCCCGATCGGTCTTGGATAGCTTGCGGCCGGCTTCGTCGATTATCAATCGGTGATGACAATAGACCGGTTCGGGCAGATCAAGCAAAATTTGCAAGAGCCGGTGTATGTCCGTGGCAGCGAAGAGATCCACCCCACGCGTGACATGCGTAACGCCCTGGATGGCATCGTCTGTCACGACCGCGATATGGTAGCTTGCCGGTATCTCTTTTCGCGCCAGCACGACATCGCCCCAACGTTCAGGCCCTGCAAGCCGCGTATCGCTGTCCTCCTTGCCGCAAATCCCCCTGATCATGATTGGCGCTCCCGTCTTTTCGCGAGCCATCGCCGTCGCCTCGGCCATATTCAGACGCAGCGTATAAGGCTCGCCCGCCGCGATGCGTGCCTTCCTTTCGCCGGGCGGTGTCTTGCGAAACAACCCTGGATAAAGTATTGCTCCATCGGGATCGCGCGGCAAGGGCTCGCCCAGCTCCGCGACGGCGCAAGCGATCTGCGCCCGCGTTGCGAAGCACGGATATACAAGCCCGAGTTTTTCCAATTTGGTCAAAGTCGCCCGATAGTCAGCGAAATGGGCCGATTGACGCCGGACCGGCCGTTCCCAACCGATGCCGAGCCAGGCCAGATCCTCGAAGATTGCCGCTTCATACTCTGGCCTCGCGCGGCCGAGATCGATATCCTCGATCCGCAAAAGCAGTTTCCCGCCATGACGTTTCGCCATGGCTTGCGTGAACAGCGCGGAGAAGGCATGTCCTAGATGAAGATAGCCGTTCGGACTTGGCGCGAAGCGAAAAACGGGCTCTTGCTCTTTCATGGCGACATCTTCACCCTTCCGGAATTGTCTGCAATATGCGCCTTGTACCCCACAGTGCAAAGGAGCGGCGACCGTGCCGTCCTGTTCAATAGCCCGAAACCAGCGGAGATTTCCATGCTGAATGAAGCGTTTAAACTCGACGGGCCGCGCATTATGCCTGCCTCGGGTGGAGCCCCCAGGCAACTTGTCGTGCTGTTACACGGCTATGGAGCGGACGGCAATGATCTGATCTCTCTGGGCCGGTACTGGCAGACGACCCTGCCGGACGCGGCTTTCATTTCGCTGAATGCGCCCGAGGCATGCGCGGCCAATCCTTTCGGGGGACGGCAGTGGTTCGAGCTAACGTTCCGCGACCCTCAGGAGCGTTGGCGCGGGGTGCAACATGCCGGGCCGGGACTGAACGCCTTTCTGGACGACGAGTTGGCTGCCCTTGCTATTGGCGATGAGTCACTGGCGCTCGTCGGCTTCAGCCAGGGCGCGATGATGGCGCTCCATGTGGGGCTGCGCCGGCCCAAGGCCATCGCAGGCATCGTTGGCTATTCGGGGATGCTGGTGGAACCGAACCGCCTCAGGGCCGATTTGCGCGCGCGCCCCCCGGTGCTGCTGATTCACGGGGACAGCGACGATGTGATTCCCGTCGAAGCTCTGCATCAAGCGCGCTCCGCGCTCGGAGGGGAAGGGCTGATGGTTGAGTGGCATGTCAGGCCGGGTCTGCCTCATGGGATCGATGAGGAAGGGCTCGATATAGCGGGACGATTTCTGTTGGAATGCTTCACGTCAGCGTCAGGCAAGACTGATGTGATCTGAGTAAAATTATGGGCCATGGAGCAGGAGCGGGACGACATCTCGTATCCGTACTATGCGATGATGGGCCTACTCCGCCTTCAGGAGGCTGGAATAGGCCTGTAATCCTCGACATAGCTTCGCAGAATATCCGCGACGCTGGCATCTGCCTTCAAGCCGAGCCTTGCGGCCTCTTCGGAAACGATGGTGGACGGCCAACTCTCGATCACAGCCTTGACTTCCTCCTCCGCTTCCCAGAAAATCTTGCCGCGCGGCCCAGGAAAATCGCTTGCCTCGACAGCGTCGGCCAGTTCTGAGAGCGGTACAGTCAGCGCCGGCAGGTTCATGGCCCGCGTATGTCCAAACCTGTCACCCGGAACCTCATGCAAACGGACGAGCGACAAAGCGGCATTGCGCACCGAGGCGACCGCAACGCAGCTTTCAGGACTGAGAGGGCAGACGACGTCGCGCCCTAGAAGCGGCTCCCGTAATATTGCTCCTACGTGGTCCGCTATGGATTGCGGCGCGGGATCGGGGCGGATGATGACGATAGGCAATCGGAGCGTGCGGCCGTCAATGAACCCGTGACGGCTGTAATCGTCGATAAGCCGCTCGGCTATCGCTTTCCCCGCCCCGTAGGAGGTTTGTGGAGTCTGAACGGTCGCATCGTCAACGCGCGCGGGCAGCGGACCGCCGAATGCGGCCATTGAGCTTGCGAACACCAGGCGCGGACGATTGTTTTGCGCCCGGCACTGCTCCAAAAGCTCGATCATGGCGAGAATATTGACGTGCAGTCCGCGTTCGAAATTCTGTTCGGCTTCGGCAGTCAGTGTCGCGGCCAGATGAAAGATGCTGTCAATGCGCTTGCCGAACAGGCTCTTTACGAATGTTGGATCGCCGATATCGCCGGTTTCGATCGTGATGCGTGGATCGGATAGATCGCTAGGCGCGCTAAGGGTTCGGCTCGTCAGAATGAACTCGTCGATCTGCTCGGCGCGATCTCCCTCCCGCGTCAAGGCTGGCTCTTCGATAAGGGCGCTCAACAAGCGCCTTCCGATAAATCCTCCCGCACCTGTGACCAGAACGCGCATCCTGTTTCTCCGGCCCTTGTTCAGGGGTAATTTATACAGCGCAAAACGCATGGCGGTAAAATGTCGTTCTGCGTAAAAAAACGACATAATTGAGCAAATTTAAGATATTAGCGCGCAAATGGGTCTATCGGGACGCCCGCATTTGGAAAGGCGTTGCAATTTGCAAATAATTTGCACTTGCATTAAAGGCCATGCGAACCTAGTTAATATTAGGAATTATTTGCAACAACAAAAGCGGAGAGACCGCGTCGCCCGCTTCGTTGGCAAAGCGTGGTGTTACTTTAGGAGCGATCATTCCAATGTATCTAATTGATAGACGCGCTTTCATGGCCATTATCGCCACACTTGTTTTTTCAAGCGCCCAGGCAAACGCCATAACGGCTTCAGCACAATCCGCGCCGCTCAAAATCGTGGCAACAACCGGGATGATTGCCGATTCAGTGCGTCAGGTTGGCGGCGCGCGTGTCGATGTCACGGCATTGATGGGGCCAGGCGTTGATCCCCATACGCATCGTCAGACACGGTCGGATATAGCGGCGATGACAAAGGCTGATGCGGTCTTCTGGCATGGCCTCTACCTCGAAGCTCAGCTTGAGGATTTCTTGAAAAAGCTCGGAGAGAGGAAACCCGTGATCGCTTTGGCGGAGAGCCTCCCCGCTGACCGGCTCATCGAACATGCCGCATATAAGGGGCGCTACGACCCGCATCTCTGGATGGACCCGCGCCTGTGGGCGGGGGTCGTGCAGGCGGCGCGCGACGCGCTGACAATGCTCATGCCAGAAGGCAGGGACGAATTCGAGGCGAATGCAAACCGCCACATTGCCGAAATCGAGCTGCTTGCGGAATACGCCGAGCGCGCCATGGCCACCATACCGCAAAATGCCCGGGTTCTTATTACCGCTCATGACGCCTTCAGCTATTTCGGGACGGCGTTTGGGCTGAAGGTCCTCGGCGTTCAAGGCATTTCTACCGAAAGCGAAGCCGGGCTGAAGCAGGTGGAGATGCTCGTCGATCTTATCGTCGAGCGCAAGATAGGCGCGATTTTCGTGGAGTCATCCGTTTCCGACCGTAACGTCAAGGCGCTGATCGAAGGCGCAGCAGCTAAGGGGCATGAGGTTGTTATAGGCGGTGAGCTTTTTTCCGACGCGATGGGAGCGCCGGGCAGCTATGAGGGAACCTATGTCGGCATGATTGACCATAATGTGACCACGATTGCGCTTGCTCTGGGCGGAAAAGCGCCACCCAGAGGACTGAATGGGCGGTTGATGGCCAATTACAAGCGGGCATTAGTACAAAGCAAGGGGATGACGGAATGAACATGCCCAAGGATGTGGTGTTTCTCAATGCGGGCGCTTACGGCCTAAAGAATGTGCGGAGCCCGCTCGCCGTTTCCGGCCTGACGGTTAGCTATGGCGAAAAGCCAGTGCTGTTTTCCATAGAATTTGCGACGCCGCCCGGCGCCATGATGGCGATCGTCGGACCCAATGGTGCTGGCAAGTCCACCTTGATCAAGGCATTGCTCGGCATCGTTTCAAAAGTTTCCGGCGAGGTCAGCGTATTCGGTCAGCCCTATGAGCAGACCCGCCACCGGATCGCCTACGTCCCTCAGCGCGCCAGCGTCGATTGGGATTTTCCGGCAACCGCGCTCGATGTCGTTTTAATGGGTCTTTATCGAGAGATCGGGCTTTTGCGCTTGGCGGGACGAAAGCACAAGGCTCGCGCCCTCGACTGCCTTGAGCGGGTTGGAATGGCCTCTTTCGCAGCGCGTCAGATCGGTCAGCTTTCCGGAGGCCAGCAACAACGCATATTCCTCGCCCGGGCGCTGGCCCAGGATGCCGACCTCACGATCATGGACGAGCCTTTCGCAGGCGTTGACGCCGCGACGGAAAGGACGATCGTTGCCGTGCTGAAGGACCTGAACAAAGCCGGCAAAACGATCATCTGCGTCCATCACGATCTGGGGACCGTGGCGGAATATTTCGACCATGTGGTTTTGATCAATGTCCGCAAGATCGCGGACGGTCCGGTCGAGGCGGTGTTTACGCCCGAGAACCTTCAAGCCACCTATGGCGGACGGCTAGCGACCACGCATCTTGAGGAGATCACGAAATTGCCCAGCATGAGGCTTGGCGCACAGTCATGAAAAGAGCCTGGAATTCTTGGGGTGAGGCGATATGGAGGCGCTGATTGCCGCTCTCTTGCTGTCGGCCGGATACAATACCGCGCTGGTAACGATCGGCTCGGCGATCCTAGGCGGGAGCGCTGCGGCCATAGGTGTGTTTATACTTCTGCGCAAACGCTCACTCATCAGCGATGCGATCAGCCATGGGACATTGCCCGGACTTGCCGCCGCATTCATGCTAATGGCCGCTTTCGGAGGTGACGGGCGCTGGCTTCCCGGTTTGTTGGCAGGCGCGGCTTTGAGCGCTGCTGCCGGCCTGCTGACCGTCGAATGGATGACCCGTCGCACACGTCTTGGCGAGGACGCAGCAATCGGCGCGGTATTGTCGGTGTTTTTCGGCGCGGGCGTCGTCTTGATGACTGTCATTCAGACATTGGAAACCGGTAGGCAAGCAGGTATATCGACTTTCCTCTTAGGCTCAGCGGCCGGTATGTTACGCAGCGAGGCTGAGACAATTACAGCCGCCGCACTCCTGACCGGTCTTGCCATCTTTGTGCTGCGCCGCCCCTTCACCCTCGTGTGCTTCGATGAAGAGTATGCGGCGGCACGGGGTATCGATATACGGCTGACCGACCTTGCGATGATGGGACTGTTACTCACGGTGACCGTGATCGGTTTGAAAGTCGCAGGGCTCGTTCTCATCGTCGCGCTCACCATTATTCCGCCTGTCGCCGCACGCTTCTGGACGGAGCGTCCCGATCGCATGGTGCTGATTGCCGCAGCGATTGGTGCCGGCGCGGCCTATTTCGGGGCGGCACTGTCTTCGACAGCAGCGGGTCTGCCCACCGGAGCCCTTATCGTTTTAAGCGCATTTGCCCTGTTCCTGGTCTCGCTCGTGTTTTCTCCTGTTCGCGGTGTGTTTGCCGCTGCCTTAGGGCGATACAGAGTCCAGAGGCGGGTTCACGAAAGGCAGGGCCTCCTAGCCATTGCGCGCAGCGAGCCTGTTTACGACGCTTATACTTTGAGCGTTCTTCGGCGCAAAGGGCTCATTCGGCGCGACGGCGTGGCCACGCCGGAGGGACATGCCGCGGCACGCGAAGTCGCGCGCGACGAGGCGCTTTGGAGCCTTTACCGGCATCTACATCCCGAGGAGGCAACGTCCCTTGAGTATAGCGGCCTCGTTCCGATAGCCGAGGTGCTGGCGCCGGACATGATCGAAGATCTCGATCGGCATTTCGCGCCCAGAGAGGTCCGGATATGAGTGCAGATTTCGTGCAACTCAGCCTTCCGCCGATACTGATCGGCATGCTGGCCAGCGTCTCATGCGCGCTTTTGGGCAATTTTCTCCTGCTGAGGCGGCAGAGTCTGATTGGCGACGCGATTAGTCATGTCGCGCTTCCCGGTATCGTCCTGGCGTTTCTGATCACAGGAACAGTAGCCGCCTGGCCCATGCTCATCGGCGCCGCCCTTATGGCGATCCTGGCCGTTCTGCTCATCGAATTGATTCAGCGCGTCGGACGGATCGAGCCAGGTGCAGCCATGGGCGTCGTGTTTACCGCGCTCTTTGCTGCGGGCGTGCTGCTGCTGGAGTGGAGCGGCGCCGGTTCCGTGCATTTGGACGTCGAGCACGCGCTTTACGGAAATCTGGAAAGCTTGATCTGGTTCGCCGCTGACGGATGGGGCTCTTTGCTGGACGCTGAAGCGCTTGCGGATCTGCCTCCCCAACTTCCGCGCTT
>CAYVJO010000131.1:0-7420 GCA_964451735.1 uncultured Hyphomicrobiaceae bacterium
ATGCGCGTCGCCAGCCTGCCGAACGTGCTGCCGTCGTCGACCAACCCGACGCGGCCCTTCACGGTCAATACGCTCGACGAGCATCTCGACATGCTGATGGTCTGTCATCATCTCGATCCGTCTATCGCGGAAGACCTCGCCTTTGCCGAAAGCAGCATCCGCAAGGAAACCATCGCTGCGGAAGACATTCTGCACGATCTCGGCGCGCTCTCGATCATGGCGTCGGACAGTCAGGCGATGGGACGCGTCGGCGAGGTCATCATCCGCACATGGCAGACGGCGCACAAGATGAAGGTGCAGCGCGGCGCGTTACCGGAGGATGCGGGCAGCGGCAACGACAATTTCCGCGCCAGGCGGTACATTGCGAAATACACGATCTGCCCGGCCGTCGCGCATGGCATGTCGAGGCATATCGGCTCGGTCGAAGAGGGCAAGCTCGCCGACCTTTGCCTTTGGACGCCCGCCTTCTTCGGTGTCAAACCCGATATGGTCATCAAGGGCGGAGCGATCGCGGCGGCATTGATGGGCGATCCGAACGCCTCGATCCCAACGCCGCAACCCGTCCATTACCGCCCGATGTTCGGCGCATTCGGGCGCGCGGTGACGGCGACATCGGTGACATTCATCTCGAAAGCCGCGCTTGAGGCGGGTATCGGCGAGACGCTCGGCCTTGCGAAAGAATGCGTGGCCATCGAGAATGTGCGCGGCGGCATCGGAAAGGCGAGCCTGCCTCTCAACGGCGCGACGCCGGACATTCAGATCAACCCGGAAACCTACGAGGTTCGCGCGGATGGCGAGTTGCTCGTCTGCGAGCCAGCCAAAGAGCTGCCGATGGCGCAGCGCTATTTCCTGTTTTGAGGCGTCCAAATGATCAGAGCCTTGTCCGTCCTATTCCCGCCTGACCCGGTGCTTGCCGCTGCAAGACGGACCATCACGTTGACACGGGAGCAACGCTACAGGCGGCGCATCGTGATGACATCGGATTGCTGCTTTGAATTTCTCCTCGATCTGCCAGAGGCGGCCTATCTTCCTAGCGGATCGGGGCTTCTGCTTGAGAGCGGTGACATCATCGGCGTGCGCGCGGCCGACGAGCCGCTCATGGAGCTGCGCGCGTATGATTTGGCAGGACTGATGCGCATCGCTTGGCATATCGGCAACCGCCACACACCAGCCGAAATCACCCCGGATGCGCTTTACATTCAGCCCGATCATGTGCTTGCCGATATGGTGCGCGGACTTGGCGGCGTGGTGAGCGAGGTGATGCGGCCATTCGAGCCGGAAGGCGGCGCGTATGGCGGTCATGCGGCGCTCAAGAGCGGGCATCATCACGGTGCGCAGGCTCACCTCCACGATCATCACGGGCATTAAGGTTGGCTTATCGAACTGCTTTTCCCCGGCAGCCTGACATCCAAGAGGGGGTGATGAATTCCGTTCCACCCTCACCCGGCGATGCGCGATGCTGAACCGAGGCCAAGGAGCGGTTTTCCCCGCCGAGCTGTTGTTATGGCTCTCACCGTCCTTCCCGGTCGGCTCGTTCGCATATAGCCACGGGCTGGAAAACGAGGTCGCCGTAGGTCGCGTGAATGACGCCGCGACGCTGACGGATTGGCTGATGACTATGACTGCACACGGATCGTTGCGCAATGATATGATACTCTTGTCACTTGCTTACCGGTCTGAGAGCATTGATGAGTTACGGCAGATCGCAGAATTGGCTTCGGCGATGCAGCCTTCGGCCGAGCGCGCACAAGAATCGATGATCCAAGGCGGCAATTTCCGCGCAGCCTATCTGGAAGGCTGGAAGCCGGATTTCGGCAGTGGCTTTGATGGGCTGGCAGATAATGGAACCGTTACGATGCCGGTCTGTGTCGCTGTCGCCGCGCGCGATTTCGATATCCCGCTCTTACCAGCCATCGAGGCCTATGCGATCGGGTTTCACGGCAATCTCGTTTCTGCGGCGATCCGGCTCGGCGTCATCGGCCAGTTTGACGGGCAGCGCATTCTGGCCTCTCTTCTGCTAGGAATTCGTGAGACTGCAAAGCTGGCGGAATATGCGACGGAGGACGATCTGGGCGGTGCGGCTTTCGCTGTCGATATGGCGTCAATGAAACATGAAACCCAGCGCGTGAGGCTTTTCAGATCATGAGTGTGGAAATGACTTTTCTGGCAACTCTCGCCATTGCTTTCTTGCTGAGCGCTGCCCTGCTTGTCCTTTCCGGGCTTCACATCTATTGGGGGATCGGCGGCGTCTGGCCGGGACATGATGTAACCTCTCTCGCGCGAAAAGTTGTCAGGACCCCCAATATTGTGCGGATGCCGGGCGCGATACCTTGCATGATCGTCGCCGCTGTATTGGCTGTGACGGCTCTTTGGCCACTGGTCATGATCGGGCTGTTGCCACCGATCTTTTCCATCACGTTAATTTACGTTTACGGACTGATCGTTGCCGCTGTTTTCCTTCTTCGCGGCGTGGCCGCTTACACTCAGGCCTTCCGCCGGCGTTTTCCAGAAGAGCCGTTCGCCTCTCGGGACCGTTGGCTTTACGCCCCGCTTTGCCTGCTTATCGGCGCGGGATTCATCTTCATGCTCATGTGAGGACACCGGATGCGCGCTTCATACAACGGTCCCTTGCGCGTCGGCATCGGCGGGCCAGTCGGCTCCGGCAAGACGACGTTGACTGCGGCGCTCTGCCGTGAGATGGCGGCGGCGGTCGATATGTGCGTCATAACAAACGACATTTACACCAAGGAGGACGCCGAAGCCCTGATGCGGGCGCAGGTGCTGCCTGCCGAGCGGGTCATGGGCGTGGAAACCGGCGGTTGCCCTCATACGGCGATACGCGAGGACTGCTCGATCAACCTCGCGGCGATCGCGGAGATGCGGGTAAGGTTCGCCGGGCTGGAACTTATCCTGATCGAGTCGGGCGGCGATAATCTCGCGGCGACCTTTTCGCCTGATCTAGCCGATCTGACCATCTACATGATTGATGTTGCCCAAGGAGACGATATCCCGCGAAAGGGGGGGCCCGGCATCACGAAGTCCGATCTGCTGGTCATCAACAAGACCGATCTTGCACCTCACGTCGGCGCCGATCTCGACAGCATGAAGGCTGATGCGGCGCGGATGCGTGGCGACAAGCCTTTCGTTTTCGCAAATCTGAAGCGCGGCGATGGTGTCCGCGAGATCGTCGCTTTCCTGAGGCGCACAGGTGGATTGGCGGAATGAACGTGATGGATTTGGCGGCTACAGCATCGGACAGAAAAGTGCGAAGCAGTTTTCGTATAAATCCGATGTTGAAACAAACAGACAGAGCGCTTCGGTCAATTCTATAAATAATCCGGCGCTGTGATTGCCTCGTTGGCGTTCCGCGATATGAGACTTTGAATAAGTACGATATTTGAATGACTTAGAGCGTAATCCGCAAAAGTGGAAACTGGTTTTGCGAAAAGATAATTTGAAAACATAAAGATAGGACCAAGTTCTCAGTCCATCGAACGGATCCGGATCTCGTCCTTCGTATTTGCACGAATGACCGTCGCAAAGTCCCCCTGACCGCAAGAATGACAGTATCTGAGGGATTCCTGCCATTTAGGAAATGATCCTTTGATGGTTTCCAAGCTCGCTCAGGGCTTCCAGAGGCATGGTTCAGCTTGTCACTCCTATGCGTCACCATTACCATGAAGCTATGTGGTAAATATTCGTGCCCTATTAGAAGCCAAGAGGTTTCTAAGGGCATGGGGACGACTCCGATATACTGTTATCATTGGATCATATTGTAATTTTTTACTTTATGGATATTCTAATCGGAACATCCAAATAAACTGGATGTAAGATAAAATCCTATTTCTATTATAGTATTAATAATATCAACAATATTAAAAACAGGAGGAAGCTCAGGAAATGGCTTGGTTTCGAATATTCGCTACGGCGTCCCTAATAGCAGGAATGTGCGCAGCGCCAGCCAGCGCCAACGACACGCTGTTGGAGTTGGAGAAAGACGCCCGTCAATGGGTGTCGCCGACAGGCAATTACGCAAATCATCGTTACAGCGAACTCGATCAGATCACCAACGAGAATGTCGGCAATCTCCAGGTCGCCTGGACATTTTCGACAGGCGTCCTTCGCGGTCACGAAGGCAATCCGCTGGTCGTGGACGGCGTGATGTATGTCCATTCGCCATTCCCGAACAAGGTCATGGCCCTCGATCTCAACAATGATGGCGCCATTCTCTGGACCTACGAGCCAAGGCAGAACCCGGACGTCATTCCAGTGATGTGCTGCGATACCGTCAATCGCGGACCTGCCTATGCGGAGGGCACGATCTTCCTTCATCAGGCAGATACGACTCTCGTCGCCCTCGACGCAAAAACCGGCGAAGTGAAGTGGAAAGCCGTAAATGGGGATCCCTCAAAAGGGGAAACCGGTACCAGCGCACCGATGGTTGTCAAGGACAAGGTCATCGTCGGCATATCAGGCGGCGAGTTTGGCGTGCAATGCCATGTGACGGCCTATGATATCAAAGACGGTAAACAGGTCTGGCGGGCCTATTCGGTCGGACCGGACGAGCAACTCCTGGTCGATCCAGAAAACACGACAGCCCTCGGGAAGCCTATAGGCAAGGACTCGAGCCTGAACACATGGGAAGGCGATCAGTGGAAAATCGGCGGTGGCTGCACTTGGGGCTGGTTAGCCTATGACCCCGATCTCGACCTATTTTATTACGGTTCGGGCAACCCCTCGACATGGAACCCGAGCCAGCGTCCGGGCGATAACAAGTGGTCGATGACGATCTTCGCCCGCAATCCCGACACCGGCATGGCCAAATGGGTCTATCAGATGACTCCCCATGACGAATGGGACTATGACGGCGTCAACGAGATGATCCTTGCCGATATCGATGTGAAAGGTGCTCCCACCAAAGCCCTCGTGCATTTCGACAGGAACGGCCTCGCTTATACGATGAACCGCGAAACGGGCGAGTTGCTCGTTGCGGAGAAATTCGATCCGGCGGTCAATTGGACTACTGGCGTCGATATGGACAAGACCTCGCCGACTTATGGCCGTCCCGCGGTCGTTGCTCAATATTCCACCGCGCAGAATGGTGAGGACGTAAACACGAAGGGCATTTGTCCTGCGGCGCTCGGCACCAAGGATCAGCAACCGGCGGCCTTCTCGCCTAAAACCGGAATATTCTACGTACCGACAAACCATGTCTGCATGGACTATGAGCCGTTCCGCGTATCCTACACCGCTGGCCAGCCATATGTGGGCGCTACCCTCTCGATGTATCCGGCACCCGGAAGCCATGGCGGGATGGGCAATTTCATCGCTTGGGACGCGAGCGAAGGCAAGATCCTCTGGTCGCTGCCGGAACAGTTCTCAGTATGGTCCGGCGCTCTCGCGACGGCTGGGGATGTCGTATTCTACGGCACTCTGGAAGGCTATCTCAAAGCGGTGGACGCCAAGACAGGTAAGGACCTTTACAGGTTCAAGACACCGTCCGGCATCATCGGCAATGTGATGACTTATGAACATGGCGGCAAGCAGTACGTCGCGGTTCTGTCTGGCGTCGGCGGCTGGGCAGGCATCGGTCTTGCGGCCGGTCTCACCGACCCGCAAGCCGGTCTAGGCGCGGTAGGGGGTTATGCCGGCCTAAAACAATACACCTCGCTCGGAGGCTCGCTAACCGTGTTCGCCTTGCCATAGGCACAGGAGGAAAGGCGCAAATCTGAAACGAAACGGTCTGGCGATCTGCGATATTGCCAGACCGTTTCATTCTCCATCGCCTCCTTTCAGTACGAAGCCGAAAAGAGATCGAACGGACTGATTTCCTCGAAGACTCCGGAGGACTTTCTCTTGATCAAAACACGATCCATCAAAGTCGTCATTCCCATCGCCGCCGCCTTCCTGGCAGCGCTTTGCGCTCCTTCCTCCGCCGGCCAAGCCGCGAAAGCCGAGGACGGGAAATATTTCGATAGCAATGGCGATCCGACCTACAACATCAGGGATGACGGGGCAGTCGATTGGTACACCTATAACGGGTTTCGCCGATATCATTCGGACTGTCACGTCTGCCACGGTCCCGATGGCGAGGGCAGCAGCTACGCGCCAGCGCTCAAGGAATCGTTGAAGACGATGGATTACGGCAAGTTCTTGGAAATCGTCGCGGTCGGGGTCGAAAATGTAAATGCAGCTGCGACCAGCAAAATGCCGGGATTCTCAAACAATAAGGGCGTTATCTGTTACATCGATGACATCTATGTTTACTTGCAGGCGCGCGCCGTCGGCGCTTTGCCGCGCGGGCGGCCTCAAAAGCGCGACGACAAGCCGGAGACGGCCAAGAAGCATGAGGATTCCTGTCTATGAGCAGCTCAGCGAAACGCGCTTGCGCGGCTGGCTCAATAGTGCTGACGGCCGCAATACTGGGCGCCGGCTTTTCACAGAATGCCGTCGCGCAGACCTCGGACCTCGTCATGCGCACTCAACTGCGTGTGTGCGCCGATCCTGCCAACATGCCGTTTTCAAATGACAAGGGCGAAGGCTTCGAAAATAAGATCGCCGAGCTTATCGGCGAAAGCCTGCATATTCCCGTCGTCTATTTCTGGTTTCCGCAGGCAGTCGGCTTCATCCGCAATAGCCTCCGCGCGAAAAAATGCGATCTGGTCATCGGCTATGCGCAAGGTGACGAACTCGTCTTGAACACCAATCATTATTACAGCTCGGCTTACGCTCTGATCGTTCGCGAGGCCAGCGATCTGGCGGATCTGGAAACGCTGGATGACCAGCGTCTCAAATCGAAGCGTATCGGCGTCGTCGCTGGGACGCCACCCGCTACAAACCTTGCTGTAAATGGTTTGATGGCGAATGTCCGATCGTTTCAGCTCATGGTTGACCGACGGCACTTCTCGCCTGCTGAGGATATGGTGTCGCAGGTTGCCAGCGGGACGTTGGATGTCGCCGTGCTTTGGGGACCCATCGCCGGATATTACGCGCGGAACAATAAGGCGGCTTTGAGGGTCATTCCGCTCGTTAAGGAAAAGCGAGGGCCGCGAATGGTATATCGCATCACCATGGGCGTAAGACAGGGGGATGCGGAGTGGAAGCGGGATTTGAACAGGCTCATCAAGGAGCGCCAGAGCGGAATCGACGCGATCCTGAAAAATTATGGCGTGCCGCTCGTTCCGGTAAATTGAGACGGCGCATCGTATAGACGGCTGATAAATGCAGTTTTCGGCAGACAGGTGGATACACCATCTTCAACGACGGCCTATTGCCGCGACCCTTGCTTTTCTGATCTTGCTCTTGGGGCAAACGCATCACGGACTTCGCAGCGAGACCATTGCCAAAGATGGTTCTCCGCAGGAACCCGCCGGTTACCGCATCAGCGATTAACGGTCGCCGACCCCGCTGACATTACACG
>CAYVJO010000132.1:0-6226 GCA_964451735.1 uncultured Hyphomicrobiaceae bacterium
ATGCACCAGTTCAAGATCAACGCGAAAGCACCCTTCGACGGCGAGGTCTGGCAGTGGCATCAGGATTACGGCACGTGGGCGCGCGATGACGGAATGCCCGAGCCGCGCGCGATGAATATTGCTGTGTTTCTCGACGAGGTCATGCCGATTAACGGTCCGCTGATGTTCATTCCGAAAAGCCACAAACATGGCGTATTCGCAGCCGGTCACGATTTAAAGACGACCTCTTATCCGCTTTGGACGCTCGACAATGAAACGATCACTAGACTGGCCGAGGAGGGAGGGATAGTCGCGCCAACCGGCAAGCCCGGCTCAGTGCTGATGTTCCACGGTAATCTGGTTCACGCTTCACCACCGAACATCACACCCTATCCACGTAAAATCGTGTATCTCACGCTCTGCGCCGTCTCCAATCACATCACGAAATTCACACGGGCCGAGTGGATCGCGCATCGCGATTTCACGCCGATCGATCCGGTGGCAGATGATGCCCTCCTGCAATATGCGCGTAGTTTCGGCGTCGCCGCGGAATGAACTGGCTACAAGCGCCGCCGCTTAAACGGGCGGGTGGCGACGCTTCGTCGCTTTTCTTCTTTCCCCAACTTTACCAAATAACCTTCAATTTAGAGTGGGAGTAAAACGAAAGGTATTGAATATTGAGACAGGTTTTTTCATTGGCGTGCATGCCAACGCTCATTCGCGGCGTCCTAGCCCCTTTTCTGCTCGCGATCGCGGGACTGGCGATGGCTGGTGCGGCAACTGCAGCCGCCACTCAGAATTCGGGCACGCTTTGGGAAACGCTTAAACAGCCTGGCCATTTCGTGCTGATGCGTCACGCCCTCGCGCCAGGCACTGGGGACCCGGGCAATTTCCAACTCGACGACTGCGGCACGCAGCGCAACCTGTCCGACGGGGGCCGTCAGCAGGCTCGCCGCACTGGAGAAGCCTTCCGTGAAAATGGGATCACGGACGTCGCCGTCTATTCCAGCCTGTGGTGCCGCTGCCTGGAGACGGCGCGGCTCTTGGGCTTCGGCGATACCACACCGCTGCCTTCGTTGAACTCCTTCTTTCAAGAGCGCAGCGAGGGGCCGGCTCAGACACGGCAACTTCAGGAGGATGTAAGAGGGATGGACTTGTCGCGCACTGTCATCCTCGTCACCCATCAGGTCAATGTGACGGCATTTTCCGGAGTTAATCCGCGCTCGGGAGAAATGGTGGTTATGCGACGCACAACCGACTATCGCTTTGAAACTGTCGGCAGCATCGATCCCTTGTCAGCCATGGCTGCGCGGCCTACGGAATGAAGCAAGCTTTACCGCTTGAAGAGATCGGCGAAGGCTTGAACCGCGCTCAGAAACAGAAATGCGCCGATCGCCCAGATAACGATATCGAAAGGCGGCCATATCGTGCCACTCAACCATGAGCGGAGCAGATCGCCGTTCGGGCGCAAGTAAGCTATGCCGAACAGTCCATCACGCGTCCACAAGCTGCCGAATATCCAGTAACGCGAGACATAAAGCAGGATCGTGGCCAGCCCCAGCGCGAGGAGAACTCCGAAAATCCGCCCGATCATCAAAGGGTCTCCAAAGAGGCCGGATCGATGAGGAAAATCAGAAGGTCTCCGCGTCTTTCGATATTACCCTCGATAGTTAGGTAGATAGCGGTCCAATCGTAAAGACTGTCGGGTAGAGGGCCGCCATCTGGGCCGGCCATGAGCAAATAGTCCGCTCCGGCTACAGGCTTGGACGACACGAATACGGGCGGCGCGCCTCCAATAAGGCAAAGATTGGCGCATGCCTTATGCGACAGCCCCTGCCCGGGGCTCATCGCGCCAGCGACGCATTTGCCATCGCAAATCTCCCCGGCCAGCCGCCAGCGGCCGAGCGTTTCGACCGGGATCGAAGACGCCCGGGCAGCATCTCCGGGCGGCATTTCCTGCGCGAGCTCTCCTACCTGCAACATGTCGAGATCGCCGCGCTTGAGCAGAATGCCTTTTAGGCGCGCCGTCTTCCCATCAAGCGGAGCGGCCTGCTCCATGACGCCGCGTTTGCCTTGGCCGGACAGCAGAAGAGCGCGTCCTGCCGCAAATCGCTCATTCCCTTCTGTGACGTGTAGCACGGGATAAGGCCTGGCTTCGATCACACCGACAACGGTTTGCTCGCCGAAGTCGAAGCGGAACGCGCCTGGTCCAGGATCGTCTTGCGTCACACCTACCGCGAGACTGACGGCCGTAAACAGTCCTAAGAGGACGATGGACACGCCGATCAGCAGGCCGCGAATGGCTTTCGGTGCTGGCAGATAGCCGACAAAGAACGGCGCATCGTCATTCCGGTTCATCGGCTTATCTCCGCAATGGCTACAGGTTCGACATAGGTGCCGGGCGGATTCGCCTTGGCGTGGACGCTGACGATACCTCCTTGGACGCGCAACCGGTATGTCGGCACTTTCTCAGTGAACGGAGCAGGCGAGCAACCGTCCGCAACGCGGTATTGGAAGCCGTGCCAGGGGCATGTGACACATCCATCGATGATGCGGCCTTCGCCAAGCGGACCGTTTTGATGAGCGCAGGCGTTAGAAATCGCCGAAAGCATGCCATCCTGCCGGAACACAGCGACCCGCTCGTCGCCAGGGAGCCGCGCGATCTTTGCAAAGCCTTCGCGGATATCCTCAACGCGGCAGACCTCGTGCCATTCGTCTGCGTGCGCAACAGGATCATCGCCGCGCCATCCTTGCCATGCCGCCGCGACATGCAGGCCAGATACTGTGAACGCCGCGACGCCCACGATGAGTGCTGTGACGAGGGACTCGCGACTTTGCAAACCGCCGAGCGCGACATGAGCGACGGTTGCGGCGTAGGCCGGATAAATGAGCAAATGCAGCCTCTTCCACTTCGGCGGGGTCAGGAATTTGAGCCAGAAATCATGACTTGTCGCGGCAAGAACGAGCAGCACGATCAGCGCGAACACGCCGAGGATCTCGAACGGAAAACCGAGCGCCCGGTCGAAGGTGGTGTTAGAGGACAGCATCGCTTCGAGATTGGGCGTCGGCGAAAAAGCGAAATACCAATTTATAATGAAGGTGACGTGGGTCAGCGCTACGAAGGCCGTCAGCACGCCGAAGTGACGCCGGTTGTAAAGCAAAGGCAGGAAGCGCGGGTCGAGCCGGGCCAGAGGTCCGATACACAAGATCACGCTCAGCATCAGGAAGGCGCAAGATCCAAAGGCGCGAGCGATGTGCACGTCCCGTGTGATGGGCTGCTGAAATCCGAGCAAATCCGGAACGATCTCGATGAAGATCAGCAGATATGCGCCCGCGCAAGAGATGAGGACGGCGTCATAGAACCATTTGTTAGCGTTCCACTGAACAGGCGTATATTTGACGCTCATGGGCGCATATCGCGTGGTGCGTCGAGCCGGATCGGCTCAAAATCGACAGGCCAGGTTTGACGCAAGACCATCGCGCCGATGAAAACCATGGGGATGAGGATGCCGAACAGCGCCCACCAGCGTCCGTGAGCGCGGCGGTCGGGCCTAAAGCGGCTGTCCCATCGGTCACCCGACGTCTCAAGCTGGCGCCAACGCCACAGCACAATCGGCCAGATCAGCAGCACTGCGGGGATCAGAAGTGGTCGGAAGATATAGGCGCCGCGCGCATCTTCATCGATCCGGTCGATGCCGATGGCGATGAACACCGCCGCAACGGCCGCACCTGCATAGAGCCACCATTCGGCGAGAGTAATAAGCAATGAAGCCGTCATGGCCACGCATATCCCGTTACGGGAGGAGCGACGGCGATCGCCCTGCTTGCGCTGCACGTTCGATGTCTATCGGTCGTTATTACCCCGCACTGAAGGAAGCACGTCCGAAGCGGCAAATCGATTCAATGTATTTTGCCGGGCAAGGATGTGTAAGTAAAGTGTCGGAATGCTGAGTACACTCAAAATTTAACTGACGTGATACAATAGGTCTCCAGGAAAGAGGAGATCAGACTATCCGGAAACGCACCGATCATGACACGCGCTCAAGCTAAACTGGGGCTCCGGCGAACGCGGGGGTGTTCATAGCACGCTTTGCCTAGCGCTTGAGATGCCCACCGAATGCATGGACCGCGCTGCCCACATTTTTCGGCTCTGATTTCAACGTTCCATGGAACCTTCCGCTACCGATGGCGTTGTTCTGTTGTCATTACTAAGCATCGTTGAGCCAAGGAGCATTCCTACAAGGCAAGTCTCGCTCCTGCATACCGTTGACGATTGTAATTGCGCCGAAAATGCTTTGTGCCCCCTTCGCCACAGACTCGCTTTTTGAGGTGGCGTTTCTGAACTCAAAGAATTCGAAGCGATACTTCGCTCTATAGAGTTACATCAACTACCAAGGACTATTTATTGATCAAAGCGTCCGCCTAATGAAACCGATAACAGGAGAACTATCATGAACAACCACTCTCAAACGATTAAGAAAGAAGTTGATAATTATTCGTCCAACGTCTCCAAAGCTGACAGCCGCGCCGCTGCCAAGACCCCTTCGAGCGAAGATTTCGGTGAGCAGTTGTCTGTCATTCGCGAAGATGTGGCCAAGCTTGTTGAGACCATAGCTGGCATAAGCAAAGAGCGAGGCGAAGGCGTTGCCGGAGCCGTGGCCGATGAGGCACGCAAGATCGGTGAGAAGGGCGCTGAGGCACTTGATGTTGCTCGCGATGAGAGCGTGAAGTTATTCGAGGCCGCCACAGATCTCGCCCGCAAGCAGCCAGGAACGGCACTCAGCATTGCCGTTGGTGTCGGTCTTATATCTGGCCTGCTTCTGCGGCGCTAACCATGTTATCGCACCTCATCCATGATGGGAAAGAGGCCGTAGCCTCCTGGTCCCGTTCAGCAGGGCTTGCCGCCTTGGCAGGCCTGCTGATGCTTCCAGCAGCTGGGCTCCTGACACACGCAGCTTGGCTTACTATGGCCGTTACATATGGGCCAGTGCTGGCATCGTTGGCTCTTGGTTTGGCCTATGCGGGGCTTGCGATCGTGGTCTTCGCATTTGCCGCTACTCGGCCAAAGCCAAAGTTGGCAACTCTTGAGACACTGGCGCAGGGCGCACCCGGTCAAGCGCTGCTTAGCAGTATGGGCTTCCGCCGACAGGACACCGCGCTTTATGCTGGCCTGTTGGAGGCGTTCATTCTCGGAGTGCAACTTGCGCGGCCCTCTGTTCGGCGCCTTCACTGACGGGTCGCGAGTTTACCCTATGATCGGTTATCAGACACTCAATCACAGTCCCACCGTCGCAATGGCTGTATTTGGGATCAATGCGACGGTGGACGTGCGTTTGCCAACTCACCATAATAGCGCCCACCCCTGTCGGCTTGGCGCTCGCCGTTGATGCTGTGCCGGTAACCGTCCGTTTTGACCAACTGTGGCTTACTCGAAATATGTGCCGACCGCCCTCGTTCTTGGCTGGATCTTTAGCAGTCATTTAGCCTATCAGGCCGAGATCGCCCCTACACTGAGGAAGGATATCGAGCCGCTGAAGCGCTTTGGTCGCTTGCTTTTCTTCCCATGCCGCAAATCCCATAAGTACGCCGCAGCGTCTCGCTTTGTGAGGTTCTATATGAAATTCACTCAAAGGTTGCGCGGCAATACCGGCTTGTTCGAGCCTGGCAGCAAGCGCGTCGTCTGTTAGCGCCTCACGCGACCGCACCACGGTTTGCAATCCACCATCAGGTATTGCCGCTTCAAGCCCGCCCCGCGAGTGGATGGCAATCCCATGAGCAAACCGCTCCAATCGATCTTCATAAAGCGCCTTCATACGCCTTACATGCGCGCGGTAGTGGCCACGTTCCATGAAGTCGGCGAGTGCGCATTGGATGATCGGCGGAACGAACTGACCGGTGTGCCGGTGCACCTTCTCCAGCTCCCGGGCAAGACCTGTCGGCGCGACGACGAACCCCACGCGCAATGCTGGAAGCAGGCTCTTTGCGAAGGTGCCGAGATAAATGACTCGCTCGGAGCGGTCGAGTGCTTGAAGCGCGGCAATTGGCCGGCCCCGATATTGGAACTCGCTGTCATAATCGTCTTCGATGATATACGCCCCCGTTTCCTCCGCATATCGGATCAGCGCAAGGCGGCGGGACAGAGCCATCAGCGCCCCAGTTGGATATTGATGCGATGGCGTTGTATAGATCAGGCAAGGGCGCGAGCCCTGGGGAACGCGCGAAACGTCGATGCCCTGCTCATCCACCG
>CAYVJO010000132.1:6236-7397 GCA_964451735.1 uncultured Hyphomicrobiaceae bacterium
CGCGCTGAATATGGCTTTGGCACCGCGGAAACCGGGTTCCTCGATCGCGGCTTCCTCCCCTGGCGAAAGCAGAGCGCTTACGATCAGACTGAGTCCGCCTCGCGCAGAGGAAGTTACAATAATCTGCTCGGGTGAAGCCGCTGTACCGCGCGTATCACCAAGATATTGCACTAGAGCATTGCGCAAGCGCGGATGTCCGGACATCTGCGCATAGCCGGCGGTCTCCACATCCGCAAAGAGCGCGGCGCGGCGCAGACATGCGCCCCAGACAGCACGAGGAAAGCCGCCAAGATCAGGTATGCCGGGCTGGAAAGGGCGCGGCTTTTCAAGCGGGAATGGCTGAAACCGGGTGAGCGGATCTTCCCAGCGCGGGGCGAGACGGTGTGCGCCTGCTGAAACCGGCATATCGAAAGGATCGCTGCGCTCAAAACCGGGCTGACGAACGTCCGCGATCCGCGTTCCCGATCCTCTGACAGTTTCAATTATGCCCTCGGCCTTCAGTTGATCGAATGCCGTCAACACGGTGTTCCGGCTGACGCCGAGTTCATCTGACAAGATTCGGCTCGATGGAAGGCTTGCCCTCGCGGCAATACGCCCTGACAGGATGCCAGCTTTGATCTGCCGTGCGATTTGCATATGCAGCGGCTGGGTGGCAGCCCGATCCAGATCGACAAAGCCGGAGAGAGCGTGGCGCAAAGTGGTTCTCTCTTTTTTATGAAATTGGAACTTTTCCTAGGTCCAATTTAGCGGAAACTATGTTTAAAGAAAATGTTTTGAAGGCTTGGCCATGAATGATTTTCCAACAACGCCATTGAACAAGGTCCGTCGCAGCGATCGCGGCGTCTATAACAAGGAGGCGGTTCGCGCAGTGCTCGACGAAGGGCATGTGGCGCATGTCGGTTTCATTGTCGAGGGCCGGCCTGTCGTCGTGCCGATGGTTCATGGCCGTATTGGCGACCGGCTCTACATTCACGGCGCGAAAGCGGCGCGCTTCAGCAAGACGATGGGGCGTGGCGCGCGGGTCTGTATTACGGTAACGCTCACCGACGGCATTGTCGTCGCACGATCCGCTTTTCACTGCTCGATGAATTACCGCTCCGCTGTTATCCATGGCCATGCGCGGCTCGTGACTGACCCGGTTGAAGCGCAGGAAGCGCTTGC
>CAYVJO010000133.1:0-1938 GCA_964451735.1 uncultured Hyphomicrobiaceae bacterium
AGTCCGATATGGGCGCGGGGCTGGTCTGCAAGTCATGACCAAAGAGGGCCTTGGCCACTGACTTGTTGGCCGATTAAGATGGCCGTAACGAGGAGGCCACTCAATCCATCTTCATCGGCCTAACCCTACGGTTCCAGGAGATGCGGCGGACCTGAACGAACCGCAGGGAAACGCTCTCTTTCAATCTGTAAGGGCAAAACAGGGCGAATTGCAAGTTAACTCCCGAACATATCCTTTTTCGGTTTCACGAGCACGATACAAGTTTTGCATCGCACGCAACAAATCCTTTTGCGCTCTATTTGATTTTCACTTCGTCATTAAAGACATTAAGCAGTCTCCGGAGAAAAATCTCAAATAGGAATTGCGGATAAGGTAAATTACTGGAAAGCGTGTGATATCGTAACATGCGTCAATATGACGCATGTTCGATGCCTGATTTATCCCCACGTCAGATATCGTTTATGGTCAGCCAATGAACTGGCGGATCGTGTCGAGAAACATTGAGACCGTAATCGGCTTTGAGATATACGCCTCGCACCCACCCTCCCGAATCCGCTCTTCATCGCCTTTCATTGCGAAAGCGGTGACAGCTATGACGGGAATATGTGATAACGCTTCATCGTCCTTCAGCCATTTGGTAACGTCGAGACCGGAAACCTCGGGAAGCTGGATGTCCATCAAGATCAGGTCTGGCTGGTGCTCGCGGGCCAGGGAAAGCGCTTCAATACCATTGCGAGTCTGCAGCGTCGCATATCCATGCGCTTCGAGCAAATCCCGAAAGAGCTTCATGTTCAGTTCGTTATCTTCAACGATCAGGACGGTCTTCGACATAGCGCCGTCTTTGGCCTGCTTTGGTGAGGATGGTTCCTCATAATGGCTTTCGGAATGCGTCATGCTTCCTCAACTCGGTGCATTATGCCGGATTCTGCACATTACCTACAGGACAAACCGGTAACAAATTCCTAAATTGGCTGATATGCCCCTGTTTCGGCTCGCATGGAGGCAACCAAAACGCAATGGCGCTCATGACCGACAATATGTCTTCGATGGACCAGGACGCAGCGGAACGATTGGCAATCGCGGCGTTCGGCTTCATAGCGGGCGATCCGAACCGGCTTGTGCGCTTTCTGGACTTTAGCGGATATCAGCCTGATGCGATCCGGGACGCAGCTTCTTCCCCGGATTTTCTTGCAGGCATTTTGGATTTCTTGCTTTCCGACGAGTCGCTTCTGCTGGTTTTCGCTAGCCATTCAGAGCTGGACCCAAGGCTTGTGCATGGCGCGATGCGGACTCTGGCTCGCAGCGATGATAGCAATGGCGTCTCATGATCGCGCCATTCCGCATCGGGATCGATCTTGGCGGCACTAAGATTGCCATCACTGCGCTGGGTGCCGATGGCCACGAAGCCGCCCATAGTCGCATGGCAACACCGCGTGAGGATTATGATGCAACCATCGCCGCGATCGGACACCTCATCGGCGCCGCTGAAAACACACTCGGCAGCTCCGGCATCTGCTCCATTGGCATTGCGATGCCCGGCTCAATTTCTCCCGCAAGCGGACTGGTCCAGAACGCCAATTCGACATGGCTCAACGGACGCCCTTTCCGGCAAGACCTCGAAGCGTATCTGCGCCGTCCCGTTCGGCTCGCCAATGATGCCAATTGTTTCGCGCTCTCAGAGGCGGCTGACGGCGCGGGCGCAGGCGCAAACTCAGTATTCGGAGTTATTCTCGGTACGGGATGCGGCGGCGGGCTGGTCTATCGCGGACGCGCCATAGACGGACCGCGAGGCATTGGCGGCGAATGGGGACATACTCCCTTGCCTTGGGCGACAGCGGACGATCAGCCCGCGCCGTCATGTTGGTGCGGGCTGGAAAGCTGTATGGAGAGTTGGGTATCCGGGCCGGCGCTGCACCGGGACTACCTCGCGCATTGGGG
>CAYVJO010000133.1:1948-7356 GCA_964451735.1 uncultured Hyphomicrobiaceae bacterium
GGGGGAACGCGGAGATGTCGGCTGACGCCGCTGGCCTGGCCGCGCTTGCGCTCAAGGGGGATGCCGTAGCGCGGGGAGCGCTCGATCGGCACGCAGCGAGATTAGCGCGCGGGCTAGCCGCCGTGGTCAATATTTTCGACCCGGGAACGATCGTATTGGGCGGTGGGCTCTCAAAAATGCTTCATCTTTATGAGACGCTTCCCCCATTGATGGCGCCTTTTATTTTCGCCGATCAACGGAGCGTTGCTATCTATCCTCCCGTCCATGGCGACGCGAGCGGCGCTCGCGGGGCAGCGCGCCTTTGGGATTGCCCGTAATGTTGCAAGCTGGCTATCTGGCTCTTTGCCGTATTGCGAGTTCGAACGGCGCGCCGGTTCTATTTTTGCTTGGAGTTGCTCTATTTTGGCGCGCAGACCGTCTGTTCATGGAAATCGACCCGCGTCAGTTCGCCCTTGATCAGAAAAGCTCCGTAGTTGATTAGAAGGTCGTGGCTAACGCCATTCGCAAAAAGCCGGAATGAAAGCTCGTAGGTCGGCAGGCCGGTATCCTGAGCAGGATTCTCGAAGGTCTCGTAGTAGCTTATGGACACAGGCCAGGATATGATGCTGCCAAGCTTATCCAGCTTATCAGCCCCTCCGTCTTTGCCGTCTTTTTCCGGTATGATCGGCTTGCCGATAAAGGTGGTGGTTTTGAACAGCTTGTTGCCCTGCTCGGACCCATCGAAGATATCAGCTTGCAGAATGGTTTCGCCGCGTTGAGCCGCCTTTAATATGGCAAGCGAATGCTGGGTCGGGAAAAGCGCTTTGCCATCAAATTCTAGACGGCGTTTGGCCGGTTCCTTCAAATCGACCTCGATATTATTTGCGTTATCGCGGCGGGCGGCCGAACCTGACACCTGTTCGCTGAGCTGAGGCCCGACAAACTGAGAGTTTTCAAATCGGAAACTGTCGCCGTCTGCATTCTCCCATGTCGAGGAGCGCAAATCAGTCAGCGTGGCGTTGCCCTCGCGATCCACGACTTCGGTAACCAGCCGCGACGTCAACGTGTAGCCGGCACAATCCGATCCCGCGAAATCGAATACGAGGCGTCCGCGAATATCGGATACGTTCGACCCAGATGTCGCCTCACGCAATGTCATGTCGTAGATGGCTCTATGGGGCGCAAGATTTATCCCGGAAGCCAGTGCAAATTTCAGATTGACCGGGATGAGGCCCAACAAGAAAGCGACCCCGAATAAAGCGAGCCTTACGGTCATAATCACACATTTCCTTATCATTAAGGAGCTTTGCGCTTCATGCGCACATCCTATACAGCAACGTATCATGACAAAAATGGCAATGGCCAGTTGTTGTGCCGCTGCTCGACAGGCGGCATTCAAGGCTGGGTAACGGTTTGCGTTTCGCAAAAAAACGGATAAGGGAGCAATCTATGGCTGACATGAGTGAAGGGCGTCTTGCCGCGCTGGGTTTGACATTGCCGCCGGCTCCAGCTCCAGCAGCCAACTATGTGCCAAGCCAGACGTCTGGCAAGCTGTTATTCATTTCCGGCCAGCTCTCGAAAGCGGATGATGGCGGCATCAAAGGAAAGCTTGGTGCAGGGCTTCATGTCGAGGACGGGCAAAAAGCCGCGCAACTTTGCTGTCTCAACATTCTCGCTCAAGCGAAAGCGGCGGCCGGTTCTCTCGACGCAATCGCCAAAACGCTCCGTCTGACCGGTTACGTCAACGCGGCTCCTGATTTCGGCGATCATCCGGCCGTGATTAATGGCGCGTCGGATTTGCTCGTCGCAGTGCTCGGGGAAAGGGGACGCCATGCGCGCGTGGCGATTGGCGTCGCCAGCCTTCCGTTTGGTTTTGCAGTCGAGATCGATGCGATTTTCGAGATCGCCTGAACCGAACAATGACTGCGTTCCGGACGCTTCCCCCCATCGCGCATCGCGGCCTTCACGACGCCCGACGCGGCATCGTTGAGAACACCGCATCCGCCTTCTCGGCCGCCATTGCAGGCGGTTATGCCATCGAGACCGATCTCCAGCCATCGGCCGATGAGCCGGTTGTGTTTCATGATGCCACGCTCGATCGGTTGACAGAGGCGGCCGGCGAGGTCCGCCACCGCACGGCGGCGGAGCTAGGCAACATCGCCATGCTTGGTACGCGCGATCGGGTCATGACCCTCCAGGACTGCCTCGATCTCGTTGACGGCCGCGCGCCGTTGTTTCTTGAAATCAAAAGCCGCGGCGTGAAGGACCGTGCTTTCGAGCGGCTTATCGCCGATCGCTTGTCCGACTATCGCGGGCCAGTTTTCGTCATGTCGTTCGATCCCGGCAGCGTTGCCGCCATGCGCCATTTTGCGCCGCTCGTCCCGCGCGGCCTTTCCGCTATGCGCTTCGGCGAAGGTGCGAAAGGCGGTTTGACGAGGATGGCGCGCTTCCGCTTGACGCATATGCTGGACACCTATGGCGTGGCGCCCGATTTCCTGACCTACGAGGTGAATGATCTTGCCGTCATGGCGCGCCCGTTGAGGCGGCGCTTTCGGGAGATACCAATCATAACCTGGACTGTCAGGACCAGTGAAGAGCGCCGAAAGGCGCGGATTTTTGCCGATGGCATGATCTTTGAAGGGTTCAGACCGTCAGTTGGAGCTATCTAGTGGAGCGGATTTGACATTTGAGTCCCGGTTGTCACCAATCTCAGTCGAACCACAAGAGGCCGTTCAATAAAACCGGGCTTTCTGCTCGTATTTTAAGTTTTTGATTGCGCTTTCTGACACAAAATCGGTGCTCATTTTTTGCTGATGGGGCACTTAATCTCCATACGTTTAATCAGAATCTGGAATTCGCTCTATATGTTTGTTTCAGCATCGGATTTACCCGAAAACAGCATTGCACTGTTCGGTCCGATGCACTAGACGGGATCACAACGCCATGGACTCCATCAAGCCAGCAACGATCCGCGTTAAGGACGCCATCGGTACGATCCCCGCGCATGACTGGGACCGTCTTGCCAACCCGGACAGCAAGACCCGCAACCCATTCCTGTCTCACGCTTTTCTGTACGCCTTGGAGGAAAGTGGATGCGTCGGTGCGCGCACAGGCTGGGTCCCGCAACATCTCGTCATCGAGAAGGATGAGGGCGATATCCTCGGCGCTATGCCTGTGTATTTGAAGTTTCACAGCCGTGGCGAATATGTTTTCGACTATGGCTGGGCCAATGCTTTCGAGCAGGCCGGCGGCCGCTATTACCCCAAACTCCAGTCGAGCGTGCCGTTTACGCCCGTGCCGGGCAAGCGTCTTCTGACCGGGGGAAATCCCGATCCCGGAGAAATAGAGGCGCTGCTTCTCGAAGGCGCGATAGAGCTGGTCGGCCTGCATGGCGCGTCCTCACTGCATGTTACGTTCCTGACCGATCAGGAATGGTCACGTCATGGCGGGGAGCGCTTGCTGCAACGTACCGACCAGCAGTTTCATTGGGAAAACGAAGGCTATGAAAGCTTCGATGCGTTTCTACAAGCGCTCGCTTCACGCAAGCGAAAGTCCGTTCGGAAAGAGCGGCGAGAGGCGGCCGCGCCAGGTTTCAGCTTCGAGCATGTTCAAGGCCGGGACATTACGGAGGCGCATTGGGATGCATTTTTCGAATTTTATCAGGACACAGGAAACCGGAAATGGGGGACACCCTATCTTAACCGCCGCTTTTTCAGCCTGATCGGCGAAACCATGCCTGAGAGCACGCTTTTGATTTTTTGCAAACGCGAGGGGCGCCCTATCGCCGGCGCTCTCAACATGATCGGCGGCGATACGCTCTATGGCCGCTATTGGGGCGCGGTCGAGCATCACCCCTTTTTGCATTTCGAGACCTGCTATTATCAGGCGATCGAGTATGCCATCGCACATGGCATGAAGCGTGTCGAGGCTGGAGCCCAGGGCGAGCACAAGCTGGCGCGCGGCTACCTACCGCGCAAAACTTACAGTCTGCATTATCTGGGCCATCCCGGACTGCGCCGCGCCGTGGCCGATTTTTTGGCGCAGGAGCGCAAGGCCGTAGCCAAGGAGATCGAACTTTTGAGCGCCTATGCGCCGTTTAAGAAGGACTGCGGCTAAGCCGAGCGCGGGAAAATGGTCTGCTCCCCTCATAATTGAGGCGTCTATTTTTGGCCTTGATCTGTGTTGCGGCGCGTTGTGACCTGGGACAGCCATTAGCAAGATGGAGGATCAGTGAACTCAAGACGCGCGGCATGTATGTATCTATGCCTGGAAACGCCCCAGCCGTGACGCGATGGCCGAGTCTGTGTACAAGACATTGTAATCCCAGCGGGTTTGGTACACTATCTTGCAGATGCGAGCCAAGGCATGGCACGTATCGAAAACCTTCATAATCATGTCAGGCGTCATTCAGCGCCAAACTTCAACGCCGCCAGCCCGAGAGGCGAAAGTGAACTGACCAATGCTCTCCACTATACTTAAGAGGGCTCGACATAATTTTGCGTCTATTACAAGATAGGGACCCGAGCAATGGTGCGCATACCGCTCAAAACGAAAAATGATCTATCCCCTGAGTTGCAGCTGTTATGGGATAAGATGCAGGGTTACGGCGCATTCGAGAATCAGGCTGGCGCTCTCGCTCACCGTGCGCCGATTTTTAAAAACGTCTGGGGTATGCTTACGGAACTTGCGGATGA
This sequence comes from uncultured Hyphomicrobiaceae bacterium, assembly GCA_964451735.1. Lineage (GTDB taxonomy): Bacteria > Pseudomonadota > Alphaproteobacteria > Rhizobiales > Rhodomicrobiaceae > JAHQVI01. The sequence continues at coordinate 6,622 of CAYVJO010000133.1, forward strand.
AGCAGAACTGCCGAAGCGCTATCTTGAGCTTGCGCTCGTTACCGTATCGCTACTCAATCGCTGCGAATATTGCGTTTCTCATCACGCGCCAAAACTCGAAGTCGAGGGCGTATCGGGGCAGGGCGCAACAACGCTTCTCGAATACGCCACTCACCCAGAGCTCGACGCCATCGATCGTCTCGTCGTCGAATATGCAATTGCCGTAACCAAGAGCTGGACGCAAACCAGCGATGGAATCTTCGAACGATTGAGAGCGCACTTCACGGATGCTCAGATCGTCGAGCTTACATGGCGGATAGCGCTTTGCGGGGCATTCAACCGCTTCAACGACATCCTACAGCTGGAAATTGAGAGCGGGGTGGCAAAAAAAGAGGCGGCGGAATAGCGTGCGCAATCTCAAAGCGAAGTGAAATGGGTCTTTAAAAGCCACCCGGCCTTAGAAGACCCGTTACGAGGTTGTTGCATTCGGTTCCTGACCGATATTATCACTAAGACAGTTCGAGCTTGCCAAGTCTGTCTTCGCAAGCCTTCAAAACTGAAGGGTTCCGGCTCACAATTGCATGGCAGATTGATCCTGAAATGGATTGTCATGAGCGTCACGGGTCTTTCATCCAACCGCGACCGCATACCTATAGTCATATACGACCATTAGCCACCTATAATAATTGGAGCGATGCCGCATTGATTGCGCATGCACAGCATGGCGTGCCATCAGCGTTCACTCCAGATTATGCA
>CAYVJO010000134.1:0-469 GCA_964451735.1 uncultured Hyphomicrobiaceae bacterium
GAAATAAATGAAAAACCGAAATCTCCTCTCACTAATAGCGATCGCATCGAATTGGTTGATCAACTAATTGTCGAGGAATTGATTGAGGATTGGGAAAAAATCTACTCTATTGACATTAGAGAGGAAAGTATTTCCAAATACAAGCAAGTCAGTCTTTTTAGATGTCAAGAAACAAAATTACTTTTCTATTATCCTTTTGATATAGCTGGAAGTGAAGCATTGTACAATAGCCTTTCTAGACTTGATTGGTACTACATGCCTGAGAAATGGGAGTACGATATCGCATTTAACAGTCTAAAAAACTGCTTTAGAATTTTAGAAGTTGGATGTGGCTACGGGGCATTCATAGAGCGTTTAATAAAAAGTAAATATGTTGAAGCTGTTGGCATTGAGCAAAATAAGCATGCTATAGCATTAGCCTAAGAAAAACATATTCCAGTTCTAGACTTAACATTAGATCAATTTTTAG
>CAYVJO010000134.1:479-1985 GCA_964451735.1 uncultured Hyphomicrobiaceae bacterium
TAGAGGAACACAAAGAGTATTTTGATGCTGTTTCTGCTTTCCAAGTTCTAGAACATGTAGTAGAACCGTTAAAATTCCTGAGAAATTTGGTTGCTTTACTTAGAACTGGTGGGAAGCTGGCTATATCAGTTCCAAATTCTGACTCCTTTACCCAATATGCTGCAAAACATTTGTTAGATCAACCTCCTCACCATATGCATCGGTGGAATAAACAAACCTTTTTGAGTTTAAATAAATTCTTACCAATTAAATTAGCCAAGGTGAGATTTGAACCCTTGGCCATATATCATGTCGATTGGTATTTAAACATTCAACTTTCTAGATTCCCTAGAAATAAATTAATCTATAGCATAGCTTCATTTATGTTGAGTCGCATTTTTGCTCCAGTCCTGAAAAAATCATCATTGGCGAGAAGATTAGTAAGAGGTCATACACTTTATGTAGAATTCGTTAAAGAGTCTTTGTTAAATTCTTGACGAAATCATCCAAAAAGAATTTGTTTGCACCATATCAACTGTATGAGACGATTAATAATCAAAATTTGATGGGTTATTACTATTTAGCAAGATGCAATATCTCAACTTAGGCTGTGGCAATCATTTTCACCCGGACTGGGTTAATCTTGATTTTCACTCAGGTAGTGAAAATCTTATTGCTCATGACCTACGTGAAGGAATTCCTTTTGAAGACGAAACCTTCGAAGTCGTTTATCACTCTCACGTATTAGAACATTTTCCTAGGAGAAAAGCTAAAGCTTTTATGGAGGAGTGCTTTCGAGTCCTTCGACCAAGGGGAATTATTCGAGTTGTTGTACCAGATTTAGAACAAATTGCTCATGAATACTTGAGAAATTTAGAAGAAGCAGAAAACGGCTCTGAAAAGGCAGCACATGATTATGATTGGATTCTATTAGAAATGTATGATCAAGCTGTGCGTCACCATTCTGGAGGTGATATGGCGCGGTATCTAGCTGCCAATGATATTCCCAATGAAGATTATATTATTAAACGCCTTGGCCATGAAGCGGAAACACTAATAAAAGATCTAAGGGGACATCATTTAGATGATTTACAAGAAATAGTAGATTCAGAGAAAATTGATGAAGTTGCATTAGCCATTGGCCGTTTTCGTTTGAGTGGCGAAGTTCATCGCTGGATGTATGATCGCTATTCCCTAAGCCGACTATTAAAGAGTTCTGGATTTCAAAATATTCATATCTGTAATGCTGCAGAATCACAAATTTTTAATTTCTCTGACTATCGCTTAGATATCTTGGAAGATGGACGGGTTAGAAAGCCTGATTCTTTGTTTATGGAAGCTATCAAGCCTAATACTATTGTTGATTCTTGGATTTTTCAGTGTGAAGAGAATCAAGAAAAGCTAAAAATATTACAAATTTCAACCAGCGACATACAAGGCGGTGCAGCGCGCGCTGCTTATCGGCTGCATCAGGGATTGCGATCAATTGGTCAGGAGTCCTTAGTATTAGTTAAAAATCGAAGTTCA
>CAYVJO010000134.1:1995-4473 GCA_964451735.1 uncultured Hyphomicrobiaceae bacterium
TAAGTTTGCATGTTCAATATTAGATTTAAGCCCTACGGAAAGGGCTTCGAATAATCAAAGTCTTTATGCGGAAATTCAGTCTAATTATATTGATAACAATCGTACTGATCTTTCAAACACCTTATTTTCATATCCCTATCCGGCCATTGACTTAACAAAAATTGAGCCGGTTAACCAGGCCGATATCATAAATTTACACTGGGTAGCCTGGTTTCAGTCCGCTGAGACTATTGCCTTACTCCTAGAGCTAGGTAAGCCTGTAGTCTGGACTCTGCATGATATGGCAGCCTTTACGGGGGGCTGTCATTATTCAGCTGGGTGTCAAAAATATCAGAGTGACTGTAACGACTGTCCACAGTTGATGGACGATAAATATTCTTTGCCTGCGATCATCTTAGAAAATAAAGTTAAAAACCTATCCAGCTATTCAAACCTTACCATAGTAACTCCTAGTCAGTGGTTGGCTGATTGTGCTCAGCGTAGCAGATTGTTTCAAAATCATCGTGTGGAAGTTATTCCCTACGGCATAGATGAAAAGATCTTTAAAGCCATTGCCAAGACAACGGCAAAAGAGTATTTGAACATATCTACTCATGATATTGTTTTACTTTTTGGTGCTGATTCAAACCAAGAAAAACGAAAAGGAGCGCGTATTTTAATTGCAGCATTAAGAAAATGCTTTCAGAGTCCGTTGATTCAAGAAAAGCTACAGGAAGGCAGAATTAGAATTCTAAACTTTGGATACGGTGTTTCTGGATTAGATGCTCTAGGTGTACCTGTCACTTGTCTAGGATATGTAGACTCGGATGAACAGCTCAGCTACATTTATTCGGCAGCCAATGTTTTGCTATTACCGTCTCTTGAAGATAACTTGCCAAATCTAATGCTTGAAGCTATGAGTTGTGGAACTCCAGTAATTGCCTTTGAAACAGGAGGGATGAGAGATTTGATCAGTGATGAAAAAACAGGAAAATTAGTGACTCCTGGAGATATTGAAGGTCTTTCTGATGCAATTTTAGATTGTTTACTCAACCCTGAAAAATACGAGAAAATGGGCTTTGAAGCTCGTCTAAGAATTGAGCAAGGATATACCTTAAAACACCAGGCGGATCGGTACCTGGAACTTTATCATGACTTATTAGATCCTCTGAAACATCCTGACTGCATACCTGACGAAGCTGATTATCGTGAAATTCCAGAGCTAATTGATCATCCAGTTATTCGTGAGATTGCTATTGAAGCAGGGTGCACTGCGCTTTTGGAAGAACGTCAGCATGTTCGTGATATCAAGAGAAATCTTGAGTATACTCAAGCAGAACTTCAGCATGCTCAAGCAGAACTTCAGAGTGCTAAGGCCGCTATCGTTTCTATGGAATCAAACACGCTTTGGAATATACAAAAAGTTTGGGCAAAAGCAAAAGCTTTCTTAGGCTTCGGTAGCTCCTAACTGTGGGACTATCTATAAGCTGTTGAATGTTCAGGTTTTACTCAGATTCCTCAGTGCAGGTATCTCAAGACTCGAGAAGTATATCTGAGTTGCTTTACAGGCTTGGCAATGGACTCGAAGATGGTGGTGAATGGCCTATAAGGGTCTTATTCAAGCCACATAGCAAGGTACCTTGAGTCATAGGTGTCTTGAGTAAGGTTACCCTATATCGGATCCTATTTAGCGTTTCCGTTCTACTGAAACTATGGTTAACTATAAGGAGTTCTGGTGCTTAAGAGCCCTGACTGACTTCAGTACCCAACCTTCTATTTCCTTTACTTTATGACCAACTCCAGGTATGGCATGTCAGCCAAGAAATTAGGACTGAGGGGCCGACTATCAGCGAAAGTTAATGCCCTCAAGTTAAAACAACGAAAGCTTAGGCAGAAAATTTCAAGAAAACTTAATCCCCTAAAGTTTTTCTTTGGTCAAGCATCTCCTGATATTATCGTGTCCCACTGTGAGGTTAATAACAATCAAGGCGTAGGTATTCTTCTAAGTAGGCTATTTCCCAATAGCGATAATATTTTCTCCCTGCGATCTAGAAACCTTTATGATGGCCAGCAGGAGTTTGGATTCGCCCATGCTTGCCTGAGCCATAGCGATCAAACACCTGAGTTGATTCTTAGGAATGTTTCGAAGGTAATTGGCTCTGGAAAAGCTAGACGCATTCTTACTGTTCCCTACTATACCGATGATGTACTTTCCTCCTTAGCACTCAAGAAGCTACTGAACATTCCTCTATGTACCTACTTAATGGATGATCAGAACATATATTCTCAAAATATACCCGATGAATTAATGAGAGATTTGTTGGAAAAATCGGATTTGTGTTTAGGAATTTCCCGTGAGTTATGTCAGGCTTATGAGCAAAAATACAATTTTAAGTTTTGGTTCTTGCCGCCAGTTGTAGACACAGACTTGATTCAGACTAATCCCTCATTTCCCTTGAAAGACCTAGATAAATTTACAACTTGTTCTTCGGGAGTGAT
>CAYVJO010000134.1:4483-7308 GCA_964451735.1 uncultured Hyphomicrobiaceae bacterium
TAATTGGTAACATTTGGAGCCAGCAATGGCTCAACCGATTAAGGAATTTAACCCAGAAAACCGACTTCCTGATTGACTGGTATGGTAATCCTAATCGAAATTGGCTTTCCTTCGATGAAGGTAGTCTCAAGGAAGATGGTATTACCTTCAAGGGATTTTATCCTGAAAATGAACTTCTAGATAATCTGAGAAAAGCACCCTATGCCTTGATCTTGACCGGTAGCACTAATGACATTCAAGATCGGCCCGAGTTGGCAAAGTTAAGCCTACCCTCGCGAATTCCTTATCTCGTAGCCGCTGCCAACATTCCTCTCATAGTTGTTGGTAGTCGCGATACCGCTGCAGCCAAATTTGTAGAAGAGATGCAACTGGGTGTGGTGTGTGATTATACCCCTGATAGCTTTAGTGAGGCTGTCTTAAATATTTGTTCATCGCACCAACAACAACATTTTCGTCAACGGGCAGCCTATTGGGCCACTTCATTTTCAGCGGAGAACATGGCCACCTGGATATGGCGATCTTTGGAGCGAGGTAGACCAATCAACTTTAGATTTGAACAACTTGGCACCATTTTGTCTGACGCCAGTGCAGTGATCACAGCCTTTGAGATTAATCAACTGCATGGTACCGGGCCACTGGTTCAACGAATTGTTGAAGGTACTCCTAATGTTCTTTCTATTCATTCCATGGATCTTTATGATGGTGAGCACTATTTCGGTGACCTCAGTCTTTTTATATCTCATGAGGGCTTGTCAAGGGTAGAGGCTGCTGAAAATGTAATTAATCAAGTTGGCGATAATCAGATTAATCAAATTTTATGTGTTCCCTACAGGTCAGATGATTTAATCACAGCGATTACTCTTACGGAACTGCATCGTGTTCCTCTGGGTACGTACATCATGGATGATCAAAATATTTGCGTTGACGCCATCCCTGATTCATTGATGCATGAGTTTTTGGATAAATGTTCCTTGCGTCTGGCAACCCATCCGGAGCTACGAGATGCTTACGAAGATAAGTATGGACTGAAAATCCACTTGTTACCTGCGGTAGTTCCTCATCATTTGATTTGTCAAAGCCCTGAACCTTTTGCATTTGAAGACAGATTTGCAGATGCAGGAGTGCTAATTGGTAGTATCTGGAGTAAGCAGTGGTTTGATATGCTCTCGACCGCCGCCTATGAGGCAGGACTAAAGTTAGATTGGTATGGAAACACAAACTATCCCTGGATGCAGATTGAACCTGGAAAGTCTAACGTGCAAGGAATAAACCCCTGTGGGTTAGTCTCTGAATCAACCCTGGTGGAGAGAATGAAACAGGCCACTTTTGTAGTTGTACCAACTGGAACGTTAGATGCCAGAGATGATCGCCGGGAACTGTCTCGTCTTAGCTTACCTGGGAGAATTATTTTTGCTATGGCGACATCGAACACGCCTATTATTATTGTGGGTAGTCGAGAGACCCCAGCCTCTCATTTTGTCAAGCGATTTGGAATCGGTGTGACCTGTGACTATAATGCTAAAAGTCTTAGAGAGGCTGTGAACTACGTGAGTGATCCTCAAGTACAACAGGAAATGCGCCAAAAGGCATTGTTGATCGCACAACAGTTCTCTGCTGACCAGTTACATAAATGGCTTTGGGAATCTATCCAACTTGGCAGACCATCTGACCTTCGCTTTGAGGATCTGTTCTTTAGTAATCCCTTGATTGTTAACTAAGCATTTCATGCGGTGTTTTGATATTTTCTCTTTTATGTGATGTGTCAACTCTTTGATTCTAATGAACTCTAATGAACTAGGCTGAAAGTTATGTTTTCATTGAAAAAACAGATGCGCGATCGAGTTCCAACAAAGCGAGACTCATTATCCAGTCTTCGCAAAAGCGGCTTAGACGTCAAAACGGTTTTAGATGTTGGTGTCCAGCATGAGACACCTCAGTTGAAGGAGGTTTTTCCTGACTTAAAGCATTTTTTGTTTGAGCCAGTTGAAGAATATTATGGTTTTATTCAAAAAAATTATAAAGATTATGACTATGAGTTAGTTAGAGCAGCACTTTCGGCTAGGGATGGGGAAAGTCTACTCAGCATTACCAAGCTTGGTTCGGATACTGTAACCCATAGTAGTTTGGATGGTGCTCTCGGCGGTGATGTGGCTGAGAGCAGAGTTGTAAAAACCATTACCCTTGATACCTTTTTACAGGATAAAGAATATTCTCAGCCATATTTACTTAAGCTAGATGTCGATGGCCATGAATTGCCCATTCTGCAGGGAGCTGAAGATACTCTTAAACTTACCTCCTGTGTGGTTATAGAGTCACCACTATGCTACTTATCTGAGAGAGTGACTTATTTGGAGTCAAAGGGCTTTCAGCTTTGGGATGTTACTGATCTCTGTTACTACTACGATAATCTCCACCAAGTAGATTTGATTTTTCTAAGTGGCGAGGAAAAGCAGAAACCTCCCTTCTCTCCGTGGCAAAACTTTGAATTTGACTGGAATCAGTGGAAAGAACTTTCACAATTAATCTAATTGGCTACGAGTATGTCACTTAGCTTCAGTGTTATCACCCCTTCCTATAATCAGGGTCAGTTTATTGAGCGAACTATTAAAAGCGTTCTCAATCAAACAGGAGTTGAACTTGAATACATTGTGTGTGATGGTGGTAGTACTGATCACACGCTAGCTATTCTAAAAAAATACGAGACCTATCTGCGCTGGACTAGTGAGCCTGATGGAGGGCAAGCTGACGCTGTTAATAAGGGGATTTGTAGCACAAAAGGCGACATAATTGCCTGGATCAACTCCGACGACATTTACTATCTCTCC
>CAYVJO010000135.1:0-4575 GCA_964451735.1 uncultured Hyphomicrobiaceae bacterium
TCGGTCAGCTTTTGCGCCAAGTCCTGGTCCGTGGAGTAAACCGGCGGAAGATCGGGACCGAGGGCCACGCGCGCCGAGCCGGTCAAGGTCGCGAAACTGAACAGATAATCGGGCGCCTCTTCATCGGCCAGCGCCAGAGCGTCAGCGAGCACAAGCCGGCCTTCGGCGTCAGTATCGCCGACCTCGACATGAAGACCCGCCCGGCTTTTGAGCACGTCGCCAGGCCGGAAGGCATTGCCCGAGATGGAGTTCTCCGCCGCCGCGATCAGTAAACGCAGCCGGACCGGGAGCCTCGCGCCCATGATCATCGACGCCAGCGCAAGCGCGGTCGCCGCACCGCCCATATCCTTTTTCATCAGCGCCATGCCCGAGGCGGGTTTGACATTCACTCCGCCCGTATCGAAGCAGATGCCTTTTCCGACAAGCGTGATTTTCGGGTCGGTCTTGCGCCCCCAGCCAATATCGATAAGACGGGGCGGTCGCGCGCTCGCTCGCCCGACGGCGTGGATCATCGGGAAATTTTCATCGATAAGCGCATCGCCCGCGATCACACTACAATCGGCGCCGAAATGATCGGCGACGCCACGCGCCGCCTCCGCCAGGTCTTCGGGTCCCAGATCGTTGGCGGGCATGTTGATCAGATCCCGGGCAAGCCAGCATGCGGCGGCGATGTTCACTACGCGCTCGACATTGGCCCCGTCGGGAAGTCTCAGTCTTTTATCCCCGCCCACAGTCTCGCCATTGGATTGATAGCGCTTGAAAGCATATTGGCCGAGCGCCCAGGCAAGAGCAGCCACATCTGGGTCTCCAGGCTTCCAGGCTAGATGATAATCTCCGGAAGGCAGGACCGGGGTCAAACCTCCAGGGAAAAGCGGGCTTGCGCCGCCGCCGAGCCTTTCGTCCGTGCCGGCGACGATGCCGGACAGGCGGCCTTGATCGGGGAGCACGGCCCAGCTACCAGGAGTTGGCTTGAACGCGATGGCGTCAACCCAGGCCCGATGGGCAGGATCCATCTCTTCGGGGTAGCGGACGCCATCCCTATCAGAGAAGGCCAACCAGATTGGCAGCGTTGGCGCTGAGGAAGCGGTTTCGAGAAAAAATTCGGAAATCCGCGCGGAAATATCTTTCAGTTTGGGTAGCATCGATTCTTCTTTGAGGTGATTCTTTGTATTTTGGACATATCATAGCGCAACAAAAGCATATTCTTATATGAGCTTTTCTGAACATGACCATCTTTGGCGCAAAAGATGGACTTGCTGCGACGCTACGGGGGTGAAATAAGCCGCATGAGCCAAAAATACGAGCTTATTATCGGTGATAAAAACATTTCGTCCTGGAGCCTGCGCCCTTGGCTGGTTCTTGTACAGTTTGCGATCCCGTTTGAGGAAAGGCTTATAAGGCTCCGCCAAAGCGGAAGCGCGTCCGAAATCCTCCAGTATTCGCCTTCCGGCAAGGTCCCCGCGCTCAAGGTTGGCGGCCTCGTGATCTGGGACAGCCTAGCGATCATCGAATTTCTGGCGGACCGGCATCCGGACAAGGCGATCTGGCCAGCAGACCCGGAAGCAAGAGCCATTGCGCGCTCTGCATCGGCGGAAATGCATTCCGGCTTCCAGGCATTGAGGACTGAATTCCCAATGGACTTCATCCATAAGCTGGGCTTTCCAGATGCCAGCAAAAAAGCGCATGCGGACATCCGGCGTATCGTGACGCTTTGGCGTTACTGCCGGCAATATTTCGGGGCGGGCGGCCCGTTTCTTTTTGGAACTTTCACGGCCGCGGACGCGATGTTCGCTCCCGTGGTGAGCCGTTTCGTCAGCTATGAGGTCGATCTCGACCGCTTTGGCGACGATGGCGCTGCAATCCAGTATCGCGACGCGGTAATGGTGCTGCCTGCGTGGAGAGCGTGGGCGGATGCGGCGCGATTGGAGAGCTGACGCAGTCCAACAAGACTGGATTTAACATAACAGGCTACGAAAATGCATGATCCCGTTATTTCTACTTATATATTCGGCCCGCGAATCTCCTTTTAGTCAAATATGTTTTTCGGAATACGAACGTATTTTACTTTAGGACTTTTGAGCTATGCGGACGAGATTTCGGTCCTGCGCGCTTGTCTTTACTCTCGTCGGTAGTCTTGCGGCATGCGCGGGGAACGAGTCCCGCAACGGCCCAGCGCGCTTCCATGAGAGCGTAATGCTGTCACAGCCAACTGAATTCGCCTCTCCCGCTGAAGCGGCGGAGCTCGCGGAAGCTTTGAAAAATGCAGGCGCGGTCAGCCAAGCCTTTGCGGTCTTGGCGGAGGCGCACGAGCGCTTTCCTGGCGACAAGGCCGTGCTTTCCGCGTATGGGCGGCAGGCGCTCGTTCTTGGAAAGGACACCCTCGCCGAGCGCTTGTTGCGCAGGGTACTTGATGCGGACCCCGATGATTGGCGTGCGCTTTCCGCCATGGCCGTGCTGGATGCCCGAAAGGGACGGGATTTAGACGCAAGAGCCAAGCTCGCGCGCGCTCAGACTTTGTCCGGCGGCGATGCGGCCGTTCTCAACAATCTCGGCATGAATTATCTTTTGAGCGGTGAACCAGCCCAAGCGGCTTCGGCGTTTCGAAAGGCACTCGCCAAGGGCGAGCACGACACGCAACGCGCCGCACGCCTCAAGCGCAATTTGGCGGTCGCACTCGCCGTGATGGGAGAGTTCGAATTCGCAGACCGGCTTGTGAGCGAGCCCCTGCCAAGGCATTTGCAAAATGCAGACGCAAAAGCCATTGCGGCGTTCATGGGGCTCACCGCGGATCGGATGACGGACTCTTCCGGTTGGACGGCGCGTCTTGCCGATGCGTCTCCGCAGCCAGCGGAGCCTTCGAGATGAAGCCTTTTCTGGCCTGATCGAGATTGCTGCCAGCCTCCATCAACGCTGGCGCAAGAATGATCGTCAATAGAACCGGCAGAAAAAACACCACAAGCGGAATGGCGAGTTTGGGTGGCAAGGAAGCCGCTTTATATTCGGCCTCCGCAATGCGCGCCTCGCGGCCCTCCCGCGCCGCCGCCGCAAGCGCCTGGCCGATCGAGGCGCCATGGCGTTCGGCCTGCACCAGAGCCACAGTGATAAGCTTGACGGCCGGCAAACCAACCCGCTCGCCGAGATTGGCGTAAGCCCGCCACCGTGCCGGCAGATAGGATAGCTCCGCCATGGTCAGGCTAAGTTCTTCGGCCAATTCGATGCATTGAGAAGAAATATCCTTGGTCACCCTGGCCAGCGCGCCTTCCACCGACATTCCGGACTGAACGGAGATCAGCAGCAGATCGAGCGCGTCGGGAAAGGCGCGCGCGATGGTCCTTTGCCGTTTCGCGATAAGTCGATCGAGCACGAGACGCGGCAATACGTAGCCAATGGCGGCGGCGGCGACGCAGAAGGACACCGCCGATGACCGCGCCGCTCCATCGCCCGAGACGATGAGAAACATCCCAAATGAGGCCAACACGAAGGCCAGCGGCGTCGCAGCCCGGAAAAACAGAAACACCGCTTCGGCGGAATGCCCGCGGAAGCCTGCCATTCGCAGCCTTGCGGCAAGACCGCCATCGGCCGTGCGCTCCTCGTCCTTGAAGCGATTGACGAGGCGCGCCAGCAAGTTATTTTCCCTTTTGCGGACTTTCTTCCTATTCCGCAAAGCCAGCTCCGAGAGACGCTTTTCGCGCAATCGATCGCGTTCCCGCGCGACCCTGCGCAAGCGCGCCATGAGCCTTGGATCGCCCTCGCCTGGCAAGGCAAACGCCGCAATTGCCGCGAAGGCCGCGATGGAGGCAAGCAGCATCGCCATGGTCTGCTCGTCGATCAGGATCATGCCCTCCCTTCCACTCAAACCTCGATGCGAGCCATTCGCGCTAGCACGAGAACCCCGCATGCCAGCCAGAAAGCACAGAACAGCGCAATCCGTCGCCCCGCCTCGTCGTTCCAGAGGAAGGCAATGTAGTTTGGAGCGAAAGCCGCCGTCGCGCCAATGACCGCGAAGGGGAGCGCGCCGATGATCAAAGCAGACATGCGGCCCTCTGCGCTTGCAATCCGGGCCTTGGCGGCGATTTTCTCCCGGTCGCGCAACAGGCCGGCAAGGTTCCCGAGCGCCTCGGTCAGATTACCGCCCGTCTGGCTTTGCGCCGACATGATCATCGTGAAAAAACGGACCTCCGGCGCAGGCATGGCCGCCGCAAGTTTCTCCATCGCCGCGGACAGCGGCACTCCCGCCTTCATTTGCGCCATGATCGTCTCGAATTCCTGGCGCACTGGCGCGGCTGCATCATTCGCGACCATGGCGAGACAATCCATGAGCGACAAACCCGACTTCATACCACGCACGATCGTATCGACGACCGGAGCAAAGGCGCGCAAGAACGCTTGCCGTCTGCGATTTGCCCGCAGGCCAAGATATCGGCGTGGTGCGAACCAGGCGGCGGAGGCGGCGGCAAGACCTGCCTGCGGCGTTCCGAAACCGGTAAATTTGGCAAAACCAAATATCAGCGCGCCAAGCAGAATGCAGAACCCAAAATAACGGCGCGCGGACATTCGCAGGCCTGCGGCGGCGAT
>CAYVJO010000135.1:4585-7306 GCA_964451735.1 uncultured Hyphomicrobiaceae bacterium
TTCCGTATCTGTTTCTACTTCAGCCAGGGGCGCGGCGGCAGGTTCTGCGGCGGCGATCAGAGTTTCGAAATCGGACGCTCTACTGCCGCGCCCTTGCTGCACAACCGACCTGAGCGCCGCCTCCTGGGCGCGACGGGCCGAGCGTGTCGCAGGGGTAAAATGATCGCTCTTGCCTTTCAGAAGCGCCTCGAACACCGCGCTGCGCCTGCCGGATAAAGGCGGCTGGGCAAAAAGCGGATAAAAGACCGCGCAGATGAACGCCGCCGCACCGATAGCTGCCAATATCGGAGCCAGCCAGTGAGCAAGGTGCGTCTCAACCATAGCCGACAGCCCTTTTCGCCTGTGCGTCCGCGCGTTCGGCTAATGCCAGCGTTTCCGTCAACCGCTGCTCCAGGCCGAAATACCGCGCGCGCTCGGTAAATCGCGGCCGGGAAATGCCCGTGAATCGATGATGGCCAATGACGCCCGATTCGGCATCCTCGCCAAGAACTTCAAAGCGCATAAGATCCTGCGCTACGATGATGTCGCCCTCCATCCCGACGACCTCCGTGATGTGCGTCAGACGCCTCTTGCCATCCCGCATCCGGGCGACCTGAAGAACGATATCGACGGCGCCGACGATCATCTGCCGGATCGCCCGTAACGGCAGATTGAAGCCCGCCATCAGGATCATGCCTTCGAGCCGGTTCATGGCTTCGCGCGGGCTGTTCGCGTGCAGTGTGCTCATGGAGCCGTCGTGCCCCGTGTTCATGGCCTGGAGCAGGTCGAAAGCCTCCGGCCCGCGCACCTCGCCGACGATAATGCGCTCCGGCCTCATCCGGAGGCAGTTCCGCACGAGATCGCGCATGGCGATCGCGCCCTCGCCTTCCAGATTGGGTGGACGTGTTTCCAGCCTGACGACATGGGGCTGCTGTAACTGTAACTCCGCCGCGTCCTCGCAGGTGACGATGCGTTCGTCGGGCGAAATATGTCCGGTCAGGCAGTTGAGCAGCGTGGTCTTCCCTGAGCCGGTTCCGCCGGAAATGAGCACATTGCAGCGGCAGCGGCTGATGATTTCAAGCAGCACTTCAGCATGCGGGGACATCGCGCCCATGAGCACAAGCTGATCGAGGGTCAGGCGCTCACGCCGGAACTTCCGGATGGTGAGCGCCGGACCGTCGAGCGCCAGCGGAGGGAAAATGATGTTGACACGGCTGCCGTCTGGCAGGCGTGCATCGCAGATCGGGGTCGACTCATCCACGCGCCGTCCAACCCGGCTCGCAATTCGCTGGCAGATATTGGCCAACTCCTGATTATCGGCAAAGCGGATGGGAGCGGGAAGAATGCGGCCATCGATTTCGATGTAACAGGCGCGCGCGCCATTTATCATGATGTCGGTAATGCCGTCCTGTGCAAGCAACGGCTCCAGCGGTCCGAGGCCTAGAACGTCATTGCAGATTTCCTCAAGCAATTCCTCGCGTTCGATGCTGGTCAGCGCAGCCGGGCCAAGATTGAGGATCTCGCCTGCAAGCTCGTGGATTTCCGTGCGCGCATCCGCGTGTGACAGTTTCGCCAGACCGGTCAGATCGATACTGTCAATCAGGGAGTCGAAAGCGGATTTCTTGATTTCGTAATATTTGTCAGAGCGAACGAAGCCACGTCCAGCGGCGAAGGCGGTTTTTTCTGGGACAGGATAAGCGGGCATACGCTTGACCTTGCCGGAGACGTATGGTTCCGCCTGCGGGTCTGCCGATGCAAGCACGGGCTTGTGCGGCTTTGCCGTGACATGCGGCCGATTGACTTGACGCTTGCCGAACATGGCCGTCCTTACATCGTAAAGCGTTGTTTCAGAAGGCCTATCATCGGCTTTAGCAACCCGGCCGCAGATCTTTGGGCAGGCGCCTTCCCGCTCAGACGCTCTGCAAGCGTACGCAGTCTGGCGAGAGGCTCCGCCTTGGCATCGATCTCTCCGATCATTAAACCGTTATTGGCTGCCGACCCGTAAAGCTGGGCGTCGAAGCCAATGCAAACCGCCGGCTCCAGATCCAGAGCATTGGCGAAATCCGCAACAGATATTTCCGGCCTGCGCGGCATCCCGATCTTGTTAAGCACCAGCAAGGGAGGCTTGGCGCTGCCTCTCACAGAATGCATCGCGTCGATCAGGCTCTTGGCGTTTCGCAGATTCGCCAGATCAGGTTCCGCCGTAATCACCAACTCGTCGGCCAGTTCGATCAATGCGCATGTCCAGTGTGTCCATTCACGCGGCAGATCGAGGATGGTGAATGACGCCCGCTCGCTCATCAACCGCACGACCTGAAAGGCGCTTTCGGGATCGATACACGTGGTAGCATCCAGCACGCAGGAGGCTGTGAGCAAAGCGAGGCGCTCTGAGCATCGAGCGAGGAGCTTGCCCATCATATGGCCGTCCAGCTTGTCGCTGGCGGCGAGCGCCTCCTTGAGCCCTTCTCCGCCATCCTGATTGAAATCGAGACCCAGCGTTCCAAAATCCAGATCGAAATCGGCGATGACGGTCTCTGTTTTGAGCGTTTCGGCAAGCACCCACCCGGTATTGTGACAGACACTGCTCGAACCGCATCCGCCCTTCGCTCCTATGAAGGCAGCAATGCGGCCTGGTCCGTCTCCCGTGTCGCTTTTCATGGCCGCGTCGATACTGGCCGACAATTCACCAGGATCGACGGGTGCGACGAGATAGTCGCACACGCCCCGACGTTTTAGCTCACG
>CAYVJO010000136.1:0-4920 GCA_964451735.1 uncultured Hyphomicrobiaceae bacterium
CTTTGGCGAACCGGACCATTTCTGGTATTGCGCGACGGCGCGAGGAACCTGGTAGCCGTAATCGACCGAGTCGAGCGCGATCTTGTTGCCGCCGACGCCGCCCTTGGCGTTGATGTAGGCGATCGCGTCCGCGATCCCTTGCGCGTAAGGGACGCCGACCTCCGATGTCGGCCCGCTGGTATCCTTCAGATTGCCGACGGGGATGTCCGCGGCCAGAACGGGCAGCGCCAAGCACGTCGCTGCTGCGAGCGCCGCGATCGCGGCACCTCGGGATTGAGCCTTGAGCATCATTGCTTTTCCTCCACTTCTTGGTTTGTTGTAAGTATACAATCTTAGGCAAAATCGGGCGCTCCCCTCAATGAGAGAAGGGGTAGAGTTTCCAAAAGGCTTTGATCTGGCGCCAGCGATGGGCGAGCCCGTCCGGTTCAAAGATCAGAAATAAGACGATAACCCCGCCGATAGCCATCTCACGCAAATAGGAGATGTTGTTCTTCAGCCCGAGCGCTTGGTCGATCGCGCTGCCCGACAGGCTCGATGTCAGCCATTCCATCGCCTCTGGCAAAATGACCATGAAGGCCGTTCCCATCAGCGTACCCATGATCGAGCCGAGCCCCCCAATTATGATCATGCCCAGAAACTGAATAGAGAACAGGATCGTGAAGCCTTCGATGGAGACGAATTGGAGGTAATGCGCATAAAGTGCGCCGCCTATGCCGGCAAAGAACGAGGAAATGCCGAAGGACAGCGTGCGGTATTTGGTGAGGTTGATCCCCATCATCTCCGCTGACAGATAATGGTCCCGCACCGCGATAAGCGCGCGGCCGTCCCGCGAGCGCATCAAGTTGGTGGCCAGTATATAGCAAAGAACGAGATAGGCCAGCACGACATAGAAATAGCGCGCGTCCGTGTCAAACGCATAGCCTAAGATGGAGAACGGCTCAGCGATGCTCCCCGCGACGCCGCCGGTGAACCAGCTGGCGCGGGCGAAGAAATCCTGAAGAATATATTGCGCCGCAAGTGTCGCGATGGCGAGATACAGCCCTTTCAGGCGCGCGGCAGGAAGGCCGAAAATAAGTCCGACCGCCGTCGTCATCAGTCCGGCGATGGGGATCGCGAAAAACACCGGAACCCCATAAACGTTGCTCACAAAGGCTGAGGAAAACGCGCCGAAGCCGAAGAAGGCGGCGTGTCCGATAGAGATCTGTCCGGTGAAGCCGACCAAGATGTTGAGCCCCAAAGCGGCAATGGCCAGATAGCCTATCTGGATCATGAGGCTGAGGACGTAGCGGTCAAATATCAAAGGGGTAAAACAGAGCAGGACAATCGACAGAATGGCGACGTTCCGGCTCGTAACGGTCGGGAAGATCGTGGTATCGGCTGCGTAGCCAGTCTTGAACTCGCCTGCCGGGATAAGGCTCTGCATTGCCATGACCCTCGTCTCCCTAGACCCGTTCGATGTCGCGCGTGCCGAAAAGACCGTATGGCTTGATCATCAGGATGATGATCAGCACGTAGAATGGTGCGACCTCGTAGAGATTGCCCCAATGCAGATATTGGGCATCGACATATTGGGCGATGTTTTCAAGAAGGCCGATGATCAGACCGCCAAGCACTGCGCCGGCGACGCTGTCGAGCCCGCCGAGGATGACGGCGGGAAAGACCTTGATGCCGTAGAATGAGAGCGCCGAAGACACACCGTTGACAATGCCGACAACGACACCAGCGACCGAGGATACGACGGCGGAAATCGCCCAGGCCATCGCGAAGACGTTCTTCACAGATATCCCGAGCGATTGGGCGACTTGTTGATCGAAGGCGGTTGCACGCATGGCGAGACCATGTTTGGAATATTTGAAGAACACCGCGCAACTCGCTATCAGCAGGAGTGAAATGGCAAGGCTCACAAGATAGATCGTTTGAACCTGGACGCCGCCAATGGCGATTTGCTGGGTCTCGAAAATCTGCGGGAAGGGCTGCGCGAAGACTCCGAACATCCATTTCATCAGCGCCTGGAAGACAATCGACAGGCCGATCGTCACCATGATGACCGAGATAACGGGCTCGCCGATCAGCGGCCTGAGAAGCACGATCTGGAGCAATATGCCAAAGATCGCCATGAAGGCGAATGTAAGCAGCATCGACCAGACGAAGGGAACCTGATGCGCGGTGATGAACCACCAGCACACCCATGCGCCTATGAGAAGAAATTCCCCTTGCGCGAAATTGACGACCTGGCTCGCTTTGTAGATCAGCACGAATGACATGGCGACGACGCCATAGAGCGCCCCCACGATCAGGCCGTTGATCAGCAATTGTACGAGCAGGGTGTTCATGGCGTCATGCCGCCTTTGCGGTTTTCGTTTGGAGGGATGAGCCCGAAATATCGGCAACGGGCAGGCTCGTCTGGACGCGCTGAGTCGTGCCGTCCTGGAAATGAATGACCGTGTCGATGTCGATGGCTGCGCGGCCTGAGTAGATAGCGTCGATGATGCCGCCATATTTGTCCGCGATGACCCCGCGCCGGACCTTGCGGGTGCGCGTCAGCTCTCCGTCGTCAGCGTCGAGTTCCTTGTAGAGCAGTATGAATTTGGCGATCTTCTGCGCGGGCGGCAAAGTGGCGTTTACAGTCTCGACCTCCTTGCGTAGCAAATCGTGGATTTCGGGGCGGCCCGACAGGTCGCTATAGGTTGTAAAGGCGATCCGGTTTTTCTCCGCCCATTTCGATACAATGGAAAAACGGATGCAAATCATCGCGGCGAGATAGTCGCGCCCGGCTCCGAGAATCACCGCTTCGGCAATAAAGGGCGAGAACTTCAGCTTGTTCTCGATATATTGAGGCGAATAGCGGTCCCCGCGCGCCGTGACAGCGAGATCCTTGATCCGGTCGATGACGACGAGATGGCCTGCCTCGTTGAAAAAGCCGGCATCGCCCGTATACATCCATCCGCCACGCAGGTCCTTTGCCGTTTCCTCTGGGTTCTTATAATAGCCGGAAAACATGTGCGGATGGCGCGTGACGACCTCGCCGACGCCGTTCGGGTCCGGATCGTCGATCCTGATCTCAACGCCCTTGAAGCCGACGCCGACTGTGTCGAAATCGACATCCTTCGCGGTATGAATCGTATAAGCGCCGAGCAACTCGGTCTGCCCGTAAAGCTGGCGCAGCGGAACTCCGATCGCCTGAAAAAAACGAAAAGTCTCAGGGCCGAGCGCCGCTCCGCCCGTTGCCGCCGATGTAAGCCGTGTAAAGCCGAGCCGGTCGCGAAGTGCCCGGAATAGAATCGCATCGGCAAGCCGGGACCGGCGGCCTTGTTCGAGCGCCTTGAGGCCACGCGCCAGGCCATAATTGTAAAGTGAGCGTTTCAAGGGCGATGTGTCCATGATCCGTGAACGGACATCAGCGGCAATGCTTTCCCAGACACGAGGCGCAAAAAGAACGAATGTCGGCGCGATCTCGCGGAAGTCGTTCATCATCGTCTCGGGCTCCTCGACGAAATTGACTTTCATCCGGGAGATCATCGCTTTTCCAAAGACGTAGATCTGCTCCATGATCCACGGCAGCGGCAGCACCGAAACATACTCGTCATCGGGCCCTTTCGGATCGGCTTCAAGATAAGCGGCGCAGTGGCTAAGAACCGCGCCCGCGCTCAGCATCGCCAGTTTCGGATTGGCGGTGGTCCCCGACGTCGTGCACAAAATCGCAGTATCATCGCCCTGTGTCGCATCGACCATCGCATCGAAGCGGCCCGGATCGCTTTTCGCCGCGGCGCGCCCCATCTCGATCAGATCGGAGATGGCTGTCAAACGGGGGTCATCATATTTGCGCATTCCGCGCGGGTCGGAATAGATGATGTGGCGTAGGCTTGGAACGCGATCCGCCAGGTTGAGAAGTTTGTCGGCTTGCTCCTCATCCTCGGCGAAAATGGCTTTGGTTTCGCTGTAATTGATGAGATAGGCGACCTCTTCCTCAAGCGCATCTCGGTAAATGCCCATGGTCATGGCCTTGACGGCATGGGCGGCGATCTCGCCCGCGACCCAGTCGGGGCGATTGTCGCCGATCAGGCCTACAACGTCGCCCGCGCCAACGCCGAGCGCGCCAAGACCGAGCGCCAGGTCCCGGACATGGTCGTGATAACGCTGCCAGGTCCAGCTTCGCCAAATGCCCAGGTCCTTTTCGCGCATGGCGATGTCGCAGCCGTGGGCGCGGGCGTTGTGGCGAAGAAGCTTAGGCAGTGTGTCGGCGCTGGCGATGAGCGCAGACATCCTATCCGTCACGGTTTTGCCTCCACGGTCAGCGCGTCTTCGTCGGGATCGATCAGAAGCTCATCCTCCTCGCCGAGATAGGCCGCTCTTACGTGTCTGTCTGCCAGCACCGCATCGGGCGCCCCCTCAGCGATCTTGCGCCCAAAATCCAGAACGGCAACATAGTGTGAGATATCCATGACGACGCCCATGTCATGTTCGATCATGATTACGGTCATGCCCAACTCTTCGTTCAGATCGATGATGTAGCGGGCGATATCCTCCTTCTCTTCAAGGTTCATGCCCGCCATCGGTTCGTCGAGCAGAATGAGATCCGGGTCGATCGCGATAGCGCGGGCGAGCTCGACGCGTTTGCGCAGCCCATAGGACAGGGTTCCCGCCAGAGCCTTGCGTACGGGTTGCAGGTCGAGAAAGTCGATGATCTCCTCCACGCGGCGGCGATGAGACAGTTCCTCATGCTTGGCCCCGGTCAACCAATAGAGCGAGCCGGTCAGGAAATTATTTTTCAACAGGTGATGGCGGCCGACCATGATGTTGTCGAGCACCGTCATATGCGCGAACAAAGCGAGATTCTGGAAGGTGCGTCCGATTCCTAGGGAGGTGATGCGATGGGGAGCGCGGCCGTTTAGGAGGGTATCGTTGAACCGTAGCTCCCCC
>CAYVJO010000136.1:4930-7291 GCA_964451735.1 uncultured Hyphomicrobiaceae bacterium
AGCGAGATTCTGGAAGGTGCGTCCGATGCCGAGCCTGGCGCGGTCGGCCGTTCGCCGCCGGGTGATGTCTTCGCCCTTGTAGATGACATGACCTTCGGTCGGGCGGTAGCGGCCGGAGATGCAATTCAAAAGCGACGTTTTGCCCGCGCCATTGGGGCCGATGATGGAAAATAGCGCTCGCGGTTCGACGGTCAGGCTGACATTCGTCAGCGCTCGCACGCCCCCGAATCGCAACGAGATATTGCGTATTTCAAGAATTCCGGCCATTCAGGCCCCTTATGCAGCGTTTCCTTATCCATAGTGAACTCTTAACGCAGAAAAGGATCAAGCGCCCTTTTCGTCGAACAGGGCAGATTGCGGGCAAGGCTGGATAAAGAGAACGCCGCCTGCAACGGGTTTTACGGGGCGGCGGTCTAACGGACAATCACATCCGGTCAAACGCACTTTGCCGATATCAACGCCGGCATGAAAGCGGGTAGCGCCGACCTTGCCATGTTGTCCACCCCGCCGTACGATTGCCTGACGGACGAGGCAAGAACCAGAGATTGCCATCGGCATGGCGGAAGAAAACCCCATCTTGGAGGGTACGCTTTTCAAAGGTCAAAGGCACCCAAAGCGCGCCATTGTCGGAAAAGCCGCCGCGCCATGCGACGCCAGACGTGGTGCTGCAAACGCCGCCACTGCACTTTTGATTGGGCACATTGGCGATGCGCCAGTTCATGCGAGCCGGACGGCCATCAATACTACAACTCCAAGTTGCCTTCCCACCAGCCGCTGACCGCCATTCCGGCTTGAACCGGGCGCGGCGCGATGACCGCGAGCAGGAAACCGTAGATAAAGGCGGCTTTGAGTATCAATGTCCAGGGTATCATGTCTGGGGACCTCCTGCTTCGGTTGCGGTTTACCTCTCATCAGATTGAGTCGATGGAAGCTTGCAGAAGGTTCATCGGGTGCACGCAGGCCCATGAAAAAAGATCTGCCCCGATACAGCGCTTCGTTGGCCGGAGCAGTTTGTATGTTCAAGCAAAATCGTCTAATTTCCGGAGCTGTATGGACTGGGATCAAGGACGCGAGGCGTGCCGTGAACAAGATCAATGAGTTGAAACCATCCTCGGAAGTTCGCGTCGGCGCTGTGCGGATTGGCAATCACCTGCCGATTACGCTATTCGCCGGCCCTTGCGCGATGGAAAGCCGGGACCATGCGCTGGAAATGGCCTCGGCGCTGAAGGAGATCGCGGTGCGGCTCGGCATCGGCTTCGTTTTCAAAGCCTCATTCGACAAAGCCAATCGGACCAGCCTGTCGAGCGCGCGCGGCGTCGGTCTCAAAAATGCTTTGCCGGTCTTTGCAGAGATACGGGAGAGTCTGGGCCTTCCCGTAGTGACCGATGTGCATAATGCAGAGCAATGCGCACCTGTTGCCGAGGCTGTGGACGTGTTGCAGATTCCAGCCTTTTTGTGCCGCCAGACGGATCTTCTGCTCGCTGCGGCCAATACCGGCAAGGTTATCAAAGTCAAGAAGGGTCAGTTCCTAGCACCTTGGGATATGAAAAATGTGGTCGCCAAGATCTCAGGCGCAGGCAACAGCAACATTCTCCTGACCGAGCGCGGAGTAAGCTTTGGCTATAATACGCTGGTCTCGGATATGCGCGCTTTGCCAATCATGGCCGAAACCGGCTGCCCCGTGGTCTTCGACGCCACGCACTCGGTTCAACAGCCGGGAGGACAGGGCACGGTGAGCGGCGGAGAGCGGCGCTTCGTATCCGTTCTGGCGCGCGCGGCGGTCGCCGTCGGGGTAGCGGGCGTTTTCATCGAAACACATGAAGCGCCAGAACGTGCCCCATCCGACGGGCCGAATATGGTGCCCCTGCATGAGATCGAAGCTTTGCTGGCAAGGCTGATCGCGCTCGATGGTTTGGTCAAATCCAGCCAAGACAGAGCCTGAAACACCACAGCTAGGGCCACGTTCTAATGGAGTCAGAATGAAGCTCTGACTTTATGCTTTGACGTAAATCCTATGTAAAACCAGTGTCAATTTTTGCGGATGACGCCCTAACGCGGGATCAGTCGCATTGATGCGACTGCTAGCCAAGCAGATTATGAAAAACTAAGCGGTTATATTGGTTACAAAAATCGATGTTCATGCAAGGTCGCAATATATATTTACGGATAAGCCGCCTTAGATTAAACTAAAGCTATAAAATCGGTCTTAGCGGTAATTGGAGGTGTTTCGATGGTATCTCTAGGCAATCTGCTAGGTAGTGTTGGCGGCAATAATGATGGCGGCTTCGATTTTGCGTCCATCATCAACAGCGGAGGTGGCGATTCCGCTGAATTTGGAAATATCCTCAACGTCTTCAGTGG
>CAYVJO010000137.1:0-7262 GCA_964451735.1 uncultured Hyphomicrobiaceae bacterium
AACCCAATCTTCCTCGGCGGCGATTTTGCGGTCCAGCTTGTGCTGCTCGCGCTCTTCCTCCGCCAACTGTTCATCCCTCCAGCTTTCAAAGCCTGCGAAACCGAGATCGACCCTCCGCGTGCGTCCCCTGTCGAGCCAGACCGTCGTGCGGGAAAGGTTTTCGAGAAAGCGGCGGTCGTGGCTGATGATCACCAGCGCGCTTCGCAATTCTAGAAGGCGAGCTTCCAGCCATTCGATGATTGGCAGATCCAGGTGGTTGGTCGGTTCGTCCAGCAGGAGGATGGTTGGATTGGCAGCCAGAACGCGGGCGATCGCCATACGCCGCAACTCGCCACCGGATAAGCGGTCAAGGTTCTCCTCACCCGACAGGCCAAGCTGCTCCAGTATGTAGCGTGCCTGGAATTCTCCGTCGCTGGCGGCAAGCCCGGAACACACATAAGACAGCGTGGTTTCATGGCCGGAGTGATCGGGTTCCTGCGCCAGATACCGCACGACAGCGCCTGGCTGGACGAAAACATCTCCGCGGTCGGGATCGATCAAACCCGCTGCGATTTTCAGCAGCGTCGATTTTCCCGAGCCGTTACGGCCAACGAGACAGACGCGCTCGCCCTCCGAGACGGATAACTCCGCTCCGTCGAGCAATGGTGAGCCGCCAAATGTCAGCCCGATATCCCTGAGTTGTAGAAGCGGAGGCGTTGTGGGCATAGAGTTTGGCGAATTCGGAGTGAAAATTGGGGTTGGCCGTCGGCGTATGGCGGAAGGCGCGCGATTGTGTCTGTTTAAACCTTCTACCGGCATTCTAAAAACTGCTTTACCGGTTTATACAGCCTTGGGCAATCGCAGTTCCAGAAGGGCGCGCGACGCATCAAACGCGGTTTTCACCGGATACGAAAGCAATCACCTTGTTCCCTGCGACGTTGAAGCGTAGCTCGTCGAAACTTTCGCGCGCAGCCTGCGCCAAACCGTCTCCACAAGGGTCCGTTACCGGACTGCCCTCGGGCGCATCGACCTCAATGACGTCCTGCCAGCAGAAACCGCAGCCTTGATCAGTAATGACGACCATGACGCCATTATCCCGCCGATTGACGATAAGCTCGGCCCACCGGGTTGAATAGGGCGGCGTTTGCAAGCGTTTCATCAATTCGTTCTGGTAGACACCGCGCGCAACCCATTCGGACTTGCGCTCCTGACCGATCTCAAGATTGCCATGCTCGATGGCATTCAGCATCAGTTCCGAAACGCCTTTCACGGTTCGCTCCGGATACGGAAGAATTTCTGCGATCAAGGGTGCGAGTTTTTCAACATCATCGGGCGTGCGGAAACGGAACCGGCAACTCTCGACCAAAGAGGCTGCACAATTGAATTTGAATACGTTTTCCTGGCGATCGACACTGGGCCGGACAGTAACTGCGGCGAGGGCATTTTTCAGGTCGGCAAGCTGACATGGGATCGTAAGGATGTTGCGTAGTCCGGCTGCGGACACGATCTCGATATCACCAGGGCGGCTGGCAGCGGCAAATACAAGCACTGGCAAGTTCAAGCCAGCAGCTTTCACTGCGAGAGCCTCGACGAAAGCGCTGTTCTTAGGGTCGTCTGAGCGCCAGTCCAGCACCAATGCGCTGACCTTGTCGGTCAACGATTTCAGTTCATCGAGAGCACCCAGCCCTTCGCGCAGATAGGTGACGTCGAAGCCCAGGCGAGCCAATTGCTCACCGATCTTTCCATGCGCCTCCCCGGTCATATTTATCACAGCAAGTCTGCCAAGGCGTCCCGCAGCTTGCATAGGCGAATTTTCTGGCCTGGCCGTTTGAACCGTGTCGGTTTCAGCAGTCATAGTTTGCGATATTGCCATCATATTCTCACGCTCCGAAATTCCGGTAGCGCCATAAATGCATATCGATAAGCGTAAAGGCCGCTTGCGAGGCAGCCATCGATATGAATATTGGTTGAAATCGGGTATAGCGCCAGCGAATTCGCCAGCGATCAGAGCTTTCAACAAGGCGCTTTACAGCGCATCTCTTGTTTCCTTGCGTCCTGAACAGCGTTTTCGACTGCATGTAAACCACGCGCCATTCTGGTGTTCCGGAATAACCGCGCAGATGGGTGAATGACCCAATCTTAAAGCAACTCTTTATATGCTGCCTCATTTTCGCCTTTTCAAGCCTAGCTTTTTCCACATAGCTTGCGTTGCTATAGAGTGATGTCAGTCGATCAAGGTAATGCGGACTTTCGCGACGCCCTGTCTTGTCATACCGAGTGCATGGGCCGCTTTATTCGAAATATCGATGATGCGGCCTTTAAGGAATGGCCCACGATCGTCGATAACGACGACAACTTCCCGTCCCGACTTCAAATGCTTAACTTTGACCCGGCTGCCGAAAGGCAAGTGACGATGCGCCGCTGTCATCCCATCCGCAGGCTTGGGCGCGCCCGATGCGCTTCGTCCCCGCGCGGGGTAGTAGGACGCGAGGCCGAGTTGGGTGAACGCCTTGTCCGAGTGCGGTGATTGCTTGGGCGCGAGGCTAGCGGTTTCGGTGGTTTCGGCGCGTAGCAATTCAGAGTTAGCAGAAATAGCGGAACCAAGGGCGATCGCCGCCAGTGCAATCTTGAGAAATCTTACCATCATGCCCCCGTAGCGCACGAATATGACAGTCTTGCCCCATGACGCTGCACGCTTCGACTTTTTAAGCTTTTAACGAGAATGTGGTCTGAGCGCGGCAATCATTCATTGCATGTTCATTATGATTGTTTGGAGGCAGTTGCAACACGTGCTTAGCTTTAGGCGTATGGTAAAGAGGAGGATGTGTGACGGCTTTACGCAAATGCACCGTATGAAGGCAATGCGTATCCGGGACTATGCGCAAGACATACGGCGATGAGTGCATCCGTAAGATAATTACGGTGGGCTATTGCGCGGTCTCACGCCATACGAGGAATTCCTCGAAGAGCTTCAACTGATCGGTATTCTCGATCTTTGCCGATGACTGATCGGTGTAACGATCTAGAAATTCGGTAAAAGCGCTTCGCATCTGCTGGATCGCGTCGGAACGCTGGGCTGCTTTCCACTCCGCGGCGGCTGCAAAGCGTGGCCAGTCTCCAGCCGTTGCGCTGATCTGCACAGAGCGCCATCCCGGATGCCGAGGCGATTGCTGGAGCCTGGGAAGCGCGTCGAAGAACAGTTCCACGAATTTGGCCACCTGTGCATAGCGTGGACTGCTTTTGTCCCAATTATACGTGACGAGCGCGAGTGTTACGGCAACGGTTTGAACGGTCTGGGTCTTTCCGATGAAGGAGGGAAATTCCTCATGAGCCAGTGTGGCCGGAAGATAGTCGCGCTGGACCCCGGGATCGTACGGAATCGGGAGAAGCTGAACGTCCGGATTGAACATTACCCTCTGATAGATCTCGGGCGAGCTGATGCAGAAACAGACAAAGGCGTCGATTTTTCCGTTAACGAGGGCCTCCGTCGCGTCAAGCGCAGGCAAGTAAGACGGTTTGATCGCAATGCCAAGAGACTTCAAGATCGCTTCTCCATGAAGCGCGGAGCTGCTATTGCGCAAGCCTACGCCTACCGTTTTTCCATCCAGGTCCTTGATCGACTTTATGCGGGCGCTCGCGAAAATCTGGAGCTTGTCGGGAAAGAGCGTTACGACATGCGCGACTTCGCGCTGAAGCATCTGGCTCAAATCCTTGGATCTTTTCATATTTTCCAGGGCGGTGAGATCAGTGACGCCCAGATCGACGTGGCGAAGGAGGATGAGGTCGCGTATATTGCCCTCAGCCCCGTCGCCGACGACAGGCACAACGCGAAACGTACCACCAGTCTCGGTAAGCGCAACCGCAAGATCATCGGCGATTTTCATCATGGTAGAGCCAGGCGCGCCCGCTATGAGAAGGACCGCGTCATTATTAACACTCGCGCGCTGGGCGTTGCGGTCTATCGCAAATGCTGGTGAGAACCATTGCGCGGTTAGCGCGACCATTATCGCTGCGGCGAACGGCAAAAACCGGTGAGAACCCGACATCGACGAGCGGCAATGCTGCACCGGCATCATTCCAAGCAATCGGCCCACTTCCTAGCCCCTAAGAGAAGTCCGTGGCGCACACTGTGTTTTGTGCCCAAACGGTATGCATAATGCAACGAGTTGTGTGCGTTTGCAACAGCGGCCTCGCAGAAATGGCGTATTATTTTCTACGGGACACTAAATTTAGAGCATATGGTGGCACGAAAACTAGGCATTTCAATTGGAATATCGTATGAGATGCCTGATAGGTCAGTGCAGGTGGAGTTTGAGTATGCATCGTCGGAAATTTCTTTTGGCTGCAACGACAGCGGCAACGGCAGTTGGCGCGCTGGCGAAACCCGCGCTTGCTCAGCGGACCAAAGAAATCAAGCTCGTGACCACCTGGCCGCGCGATTTTCCCGGCCTTGGTGTGGGCGCGGCGCGCGTCGCCAAACGCATCACCACGATTTCCGGCGGCCGTCTGAACGTCAAGCTATACGCTGCGGGAGAACTCGTTCCTCCATTCGATTCCTTCGATGCGGTCGCATCCGGCAATGCGGAAATGTACCACGGCGCGGAATATTACTGGGACAAGAAGCACAAGGCTTTTCCGTTCTTCTGCTCGGTCCCTCTCGGCATGACAGCGCATGAACTCGAAGCCTGGCTGCATTTCGGCGGCGGCCAGGAACTTTGGGACGAACTATCCGGACAATTCGGCCTCAAATGCTTCATGGCCGGCAATACGGGCGTGCAGATGGGAGGCTGGTTTCAGACGCCGATCAAGACTCTCGACCAGATCAAGGACCTCAAAATGCGCATCCCCGGTCTTGGCGGCGAGGTCATCAAGCGTCTCGGCGGCCAGGCTGTAAGCCTGCCGGGCGGCGAGATCCTGCAATCGCTGCAATCGGGGCGGATCAACGCAACCGAGTGGGTCGGCCCATATAACGACCAGGCCTTCGGCATCCAGAAGATCCTCAAAAACTACATGTTCCCCGGCTTTCACGAACCAGGGACGGGGCTGTCGCTCGGCATCAACAAGGCGTTCTGGGAGAGCCTTTCCGCCGAGGAGCAGGAAATCATCCGTGTGTCCGCCTCCGCCGAGAACGACATCATGATGGCCGAGTTCAACGCTCGGAACGGCCAGTCGCTCGCCGAGCTGATCGAGAATGAAGGCGTCAAGCTTCAGATCTTCTCCAAGGAAGTATGGGGCAGGATCGCACAAGTGTCGCAGGAGGTGGTCCGGGAAATCGGCACGGTGGACGACTTAAGCGACCGAATCCTGCAAAGCTGGACGAATTTTCAAAAGCGCGTCTCCGAATGGCAGCAGATTTCGGATATCAGCTACACGGCCTTCCGTTCGATCACCCTGCGCTATTGATGGGCGCCTTTACAAGGCGGGATTCAACGGCAATGTTCGGCGACGCCCGCCTCTATCGCCGCGATCCAGCCTTTCTGGTCCGCCGTCAGCCTGTTCTCGGCGTCCAGCCGCTTGAGGATGGCCAGCGCCGAGCGGAATTGCCCACACGCATCCTGCCCGCCTGCCGCGCCTATCTTGTAATGGCTGACTACTAAATCCGTCTGCCACTGCGCGTTAGACGGGTCGCGAGCCGCAAGACCCTTGGCAATCGAAAGACCATCCTCATAGGATGTCAGAGCGCCATCACCATCACCACGCGCAGCCCGAATATCGCCAATCTTATCATAGCTGACAAACAGATCGCGCTGCCACTCCGCGTTAGACGGGTCGCGAGCCGCAAGACCCTTTCTTATCGAAAGACCATCCTCATAGGATGTCAGAGCGCCATCACGATCACCACGCGCAGCCCGAATATCGCCAACACGGTCATAGCTGACAGACAGATCGCGCTGCCACTCCGCGTTAGACGGGTCGGATTCGGATAGGCTGCGAAGGATTTCGACAGCTTCCTGGTAATGTCTCTCGGCGGCTGCGCGGTGACCTTCGGATGTTGCAATATCTCCAAGAATGAAGAGGCTGTAATAAGCGAGACGCTGGCCGCCTAGCCGGTTGCGCAGGGCAAGCAGCCTTTCCGCGGCGGATTTCGCAGCGGCGGCGTTGCCCATCCGCATCTGCAAGAGAGCGAGACGATAGAGGCTCGACCAGTCTTCGGGGTCGCGCTCAATGGCTTTGGCGTAGAGCCGGGCGGCCTTTTCGCTGTCGTCCAAAAAGGCGAGCGCGGCGAGGTTGCGGTAGGCTTCGGCGGCGTTGCGGTTGGCCTCGTCGCCGCGCTGCTCCTCGCGTTCGGCAATCTCGGCAAAGACGCGCTCGGCATCCGCCTTGTCGCCTTGGGCGAGGCGCTGGCGCGCGGTCTCGATGCTGGCGGCGGTTTCACCGGCGGGCGGGTTGGCCGCGGCGCCTTTCAGCGCTGTCTTCGGCTGGATCGGCCGGTACTGGAGACGGTATCTTGCGGATTTTGCGGTATGATGTCCGCGCGCCGGAGTAGAGCCATCCCGCAATGATCACACCACCGGTCACCAAAGTGATGATAATGGCGTTCTTATTGAGAATGTCCCATATAAAGGTCCAATCGACATCGAACATGTCACGCGCGCTCACATGATTTCATGGTTGCGATAAATCATTGCGCTCAGCCGGTCAATCCGGATCGCCCCGCTCTGCCCTCTCGCCGAATTGACGCCTCGCGCGGGGCGGTCTAGGGTCGCGGCGATTTGGTATGCATCGTCCTTTCCGCAAAACTGGTTCGCGCATTTACAGGATGATGCCCTGGCGGCAAAACAGGACGGCCCATGACATCGGAACGGGAAACAGCATTGATCGAAGCGGCGCGCGCGGCGAAAGCCTGGCCGTTCGAGGAGGCGCGCAAGCTGGCCGCTCGCATCGGGAAGGCCGGCTGGCATGGCGGCGAGGCGATATTCTCGACGGGTTACGGCCCCTCCGGCCTGCCCCATATCGGCACGTTCGGCGAGGTCGCGCGCACGAGTATGGTCCGCCATGCCTTCGAGGCGATGACGGGGGGGCGTATCAAAACCCGGCTCATTTGCTTTTCGGACGATATGGACGGCTTGCGTAAAGTGCCCGACAATGTGCCGAACCGCGAGATGATGGCGGCCCATATCGGTAAGCCGCTCTCTGCCGTGCCCGACCCGTTCAGCAGCGAATTCCCCAGTTTTGCCGCGCATAACAACGCCCGCCTGATGCGCTTCCTGGACGAGTTCGGCTTCGATTACGAATTCTTCTCAGCGACCGAATGCTACAAATCCGGCATGATGGACGCGACA
>CAYVJO010000138.1:0-5361 GCA_964451735.1 uncultured Hyphomicrobiaceae bacterium
CAGCGTTCGTTCTGAGCCAGGATCAAACTCTCAGATTGAAAGATTCGATCTTGGTTATCCTGGAAAGGAAATTTTCCAGATGGTCACTGCTTTAGGAATTTCTGAAAGTCCTAAATTGGCATCACGCGCGCTTGATTTTTCAACCAAACGCTTGCATGGTTACCGAAACGCAGAACCGCCAAAGTCTGTCTTAATCCGCTTGTTAGCGGATAGCCAGAACTTCGCCGCCTACGTTTCTCTTTCCATAATTCACTTGTCAAAGAACGTTCACAAACTTTAACACTAACGGTATTTCATATCTTGTATTAGTCGTCTAGCAGTTGGCGAAGCGACTGTTATCGATCATAGAGGTCGAACAGTTTGTCTTCACATAGTGCATTTTCATGATAAAGAGACAGCGCTGCCCTCTCGTCCGACAACGTCGCCGATGCCTTTATTTAGGATCACGCAGCGGTCTCTGTCAACACCTCATTTTAAAACTTTTTTATCTGCAGGTACCGTCCGGTTAGACGCGCCATATAAAGGCCCGATTACCAAACGATGTTTTCTTAACATCGAATTTGTGGGATTTCCGTAAACAAAGCGTTAACGCGTTGAAAAAATTGTAATTTTGCGATTTTTTTCTTCCATTTGCGTTGTTATTTTTACCCCACGGTTAAATATGACTCTGGCTTGTCCTGCGTAGTTTTCACTGTTGACATGCTGTGGAAGAAAAGAAAAATTTCAACTTTACGCTCGCTCAAAAAAATTAATGCCGGGCAAAAAGAAAAATGGTGTCTAAAACTGAACGGCTATAACAATAATAAGGCCGACGGGGGTGACAGGTTTGCTTGATCGTAACAGCCGCTTCTCTAGCCGGAACTCCAGGCGCTTTTTGGTCAAAAGCGTGGGCGCTCGCAATCTTCCGCAGATATTCGTTCCTGGCGGGAAGGGTCGCTTGCCAGAGCTTTATCTGCGAGACGCGAAGGCTAGATTGCTCATATCTCGACTGAAATGGTTTATCTCGACATGTATCGTCGGCGCTGCGGGCATGTGCATCATTGGTATAGCAATGTACGCATCCACAGATATGGAAGATGGAAGTGGCATGGTCGGCTCACTACGAAGCGCAACTTTAGCCGCGCTCAAGCCGAAAGCAACTGGCAACTTAATTGAAGAAAAAGTCGCACTGTCCGGCGAAAAAACTGATAAAATTAAGACAACGACGAAAGGCCTGAGCACACGTTATATCATTCAGGATAGCGTAGTTGAACGCAAGAACGACCGGGAATTCATATCTGTAAAACCTTATGTTCGTTTGACGGCAAGCTTGTCTACATACAAACCTGATAATAGCGACCTAATACCTGTATTTAATCCGTTCGATCTTTATACCGAGCAAAAAACATCGGTATCCCAGTCGCTACAAAGCAATAGTGTCGAGAAGGCAAGGCACAGCGAATTTCTGACTTTAAAGATCATTGCTTTGGCTGGTGGTTTCATCCCTGAAGAAGACCGTCAGGAACTGACTGAAGACGAGGTCGAACGCCAGGTCGCCGAAGCCGATGCTATTTACGCTGAAAGCGCTTCACAGCTTCGCCCGGCAATCCTTCCGGAAGAAAGCAGGGATGTCGCCGATTTAAATGGATCGGCATCTGAGGGCCAACCCCGGCAAGATACGCCCGTCAAGACAACCGTTCTTGAAAAAATTTCCGATGAAGATGACCTTACGGAAAATGATGAAGTGCAATCCGTTATCGTTAGCCAGGGCGACACGCTAATCGGCGTCTTGAAGGACGCAGGCGCGGAAGCATGGCAGGCGCAGGCCATGAGCGAAGCTCTCTCATCCGCCCCGATAAATCTGAAATTGCGAGCCGGGCAGGAAATCCGAATGAAACTCGCCCCCGCGGCAAAAGACCCATCTTTAAAGGAACCTGTCAAAATCAGTGTTTTCAGCGGTGTCAAACCCGAGGGAAGTGCTGTGCGTACGGCTGACGGCGAATATACGGCATCGCAAGATCATATACAGATCACCAAATCGGCCGAAGATATCACAGGGCGTGGCAACGCCGAGCGGGCAACGCTTTATAGCAGCATATACAGCGCAGCCCTGGCACAGAGTCTTGACTCCGAAGTTACCCAAACCTTGCTGCGTACATTTAGCTACGATGTCGACTACAAACAGCGTGTGCGTCCAGGCGACGGCTTTGAGCTTTTCTTTGACGTCAAACAGAATGATGATGGCGCCGAGGAGCCGGGTGAACTTCTCTATGTCAGCATGACCGCAGCAGGCGAGACGCTGAAATACTATCGTTTCCGCACACCGGACGGAGTAGTCGATTTTTACAATCAGGATGGATCGAATTCGAGAAAGTTCCTGATGCGCAAACCGATAAAATCAGGGCGCTTCACATCCGGATTCGGTTATCGGCGGCACCCCTTGCTCGGCATAAATAAGATGCATACAGGGGTTGATTGGGCAGCGCCAACCGGCACACCGATCATGGCGGCTGGCAACGGCACGGTCGAACTTGCTGGACGCCATGGTGGCAATGGCAATTATGTCCGAATTCGTCACGGAAATGGCTATAAAACTGCATATAGCCATCTTAGTAAAATCGATCCGAGCGTAAAAAAAGGCGCGAAGGTGCGTCAAGGTCAGCTGATCGGCCATGTCGGCACGACCGGCCTTTCAACAGGGCCGCATCTGCATTATGAAGTGCTGGTCAATAGCCGGTTTACAAATCCTCTGAAAATCCATGTGCCACGCAGCCGCCAGCTTAATGGCAGACTCCTTGCGGATTTTAAAAAGGAGTTGCAACGTATCGATGATTTGATGCACCGGACACCGGTCAAAACACAGATCGCCTCAGCCAGCGACTAGGCTGGTAATTGCGGGGTCCGTCAGATAGACATCAAAATGCTTTTGCATAGTGAACTATCGAGAATGATCACTGCGAAATACCTGTCTTTCGGATCGCATCGAGAAAATGATCGGAAAAATCGACCTTCAGAGCTATCCATAATAGCAAGTGATCGGACATCTGCCACGTCCGCCATTGTCTCGTATAGTAGCCTTGCGGGCCGCCATTCCACAGATCGTTGGCTTTATCGGCGGGCATAAGGTCATGATAGGCCGTGAAATCATCTTCATTGTCTCTGAAAACAGCATCAAACGGCCTAAACGCTCCGCTCCCAGCCAATTCCAAGCGATCTTCAACAATCCGGAAAGCGATTTGATCGTAATAATGATCTGATTCCAGATTGGCCCGCCTCCTGGTCAACGCCTCGGGAACGGCAAAATGATTTCGCTCCAGTATGCGCGCGAACAGATCCGAGGGCGCACCGATCCCGAAATCACCGAGCAGAAGGTAATCCTCGCGATCACGATCCTGCCGTTCCTTTAGAAATCGCGCAATGGTCTCAAGCCTTGCCGTATGGCGTTCGAGTTGTTGCGCCTTGAGCCCCTCATAGCGCAAATGCAGAACGCAGATGTTGAAGTTGAAGCCGCCAGCGGCCTGAAAGCTGGCAATGTAAGGAGCACGATTGAAAATCAGCTCCGTGCCCTCACCCAAGTCGTCAGTTCCCCCACGCGCGGCGATTTGTTGACCGCCAGGCAGAACGATGTCACCCGCGATTTTACGAAACATCAATTTTGATTGGCGATAAACGAATGCGAGTCGCTCTTCCGAGCCCGTCGCATGTTCGACCGTATCGGTCGCGATGTAATCCCACTCCGGTCCAAGGATCGCTAGAAGAGTTTCAAGAGCGTCGAGATTGCGGTTGACTTCCTGTAGAGCAACCAGATCGAAAGCGGATACGATTTCAGCGATATAGTAGAAAGACTCGCGTATACGGGGGCCATGACCTGAATGATTTGAGTCGAAGTCGCGCATATTCCAAGTAGCGATGAGCAACGGGTCGCGGCCGGCTCTCTCTGTGACCTCTGATCGGAGCTTCTGGCGCAAAGCAAGCAGACGTTCTGCCGTGCGCACCTTCTCCGCAGCATCCATCCACCGTTTAATGGAAAGATAAGATGGCATTGTTTACCCACCAGCCAATAATTTCCTTAACGCTTCATGGCAAGTGTTCCGGTCGCCCTTGTCAAGCGCGCACCAGAAATTAACAACAGGCGGAATGGCGCGCAAAACCTCTCATGGGAACTTTCGGCATATTCGCCGGTTATAGATGCACAACAGATAAGCAAGCAAGCTGTCAGATTATTTCACGTTATCGAAAGGACGGACTTCATGAAAGGCGTATTGATTGGCGCGTTGGTCGTTGCAACGGGTGTTCTCGGCTATTTATACTACAAGGAGACAGAAAATCAGGCGTCCATAACCATTGAAGCGCCTAGGATTGAAACGCCGAGCACGAACTAGAGCATCGGACCGAAAAGTGTGAAGCGGTTTCGGATAAATCCGATGCTGAAACAAACAGATAGAGCGCATCGGCAGATTTTGAAAAAAGTCCGTCGCTCTAAAGAGGCAAAACAGGGAAGATGGCAGCTATTCTGCTGCCATCTTATAGCCTCAAACCTAGAATGTAGCCCGCAAAAGTGAAAACTGATCTTGCGGAAAATTGCGCCAGAACAAAAACTTAGAGACCAATTCTGATCCCATCAGAACGGAGTAGGCTCTAGATTTGTCTCATTGAGATACTCAGGCGGCAGCTCTCCCCACAGTTTCTCCATTGATCACCAACCCGGTCTCGTTGGCTGTTATGCGAACAATATCCCCATCGCGGATATTGCCTGCAAGCACAAGCTCGGAAAGTGGGTCCTGCACGTTTTTTTGGATCGCTCTCTTGAGCGGGCGGGCACCATAGGCAGGGTCGTAGCCTTCCGCGGCGAGCCACTCCCGCGCTAGACTATCGAGTTCAAGATTTACGTTCCGCTCGTCAAGCAAGGACTGAAGCCGTGCGAACTGGATATCGACGATAGCCGCCATCTGATCGCGCCGAAGTCGGTGAAAAACCAGTATCTCATCCACGCGATTGAGAAATTCGGGACGAAAATGCTCGCGAACCGTCGCCATTACCCTCGCGCGAGTGATTTCTGTATCTTCATTCTCACTCTGTTGAACGAGATATTCGGCGCCAAGATTCGACGTCATGATGATGAGCGTATTGCGGAAATCAACAGTCCGTCCCTGGCCATCGGTCAGACGCCCATCGTCTAACACTTGGAGAAGCACGTTAAAGACATCGCCATGAGCTTTTTCGATCTCATCGAAAAGGACAACCTGATAGGGACGACGACGCACGGCCTCAGTCAGTGCTCCACCCTCCTCATAGCCGACATAGCCGGGAGGCGCGCCGATCAGCCGGGCGACGGAATGTTTTTCCATATATTCCGACATATCGATACGGACCATGGCCTGT
>CAYVJO010000138.1:5371-7260 GCA_964451735.1 uncultured Hyphomicrobiaceae bacterium
GCGCGCGGCTCAACTCGGTTTTGCCGACGCCGGTCGGCCCCAGGAACATGAATGAGCCCATGGGCCGGTTCGGATCCTGCAAACCGGCGCGTGAACGGCGCACTGCCGTCGCAACCGCGCGAACCGCATCCTCCTGGCCGATTACGCGTTTTGCGAGTACGCCCTCCATATGGAGCAGCTTTTCCTTTTCGCCTTCGAGCATTTTCTCCACTGGAATGCCAGTCCATCGGGACACGACACCAGCAATATGATCGGGTGTTACTGCCTCTTCCATCATCCTCCCGGTTGATGTTCCGTCCGTGCCTTCCATTTGCTTCAGTTTTTTCTCAAGCTCCGGAATAACGCCATAGGCAAGTTCGCCAGCCCGAGCCAGATCACCTTTGCGCTGAGCCTGTTCTAGTTCGATCCGCTTTGTATCCAGCTCTTCCTTGATCTTCTGGGCGGAGGAAAGCTTGTCTTTTTCATCTCGCCACCTGCGGGTCAGGGCGTCGGATTTTTCCTCCAAATCCGCGATTTCCTTTTGTAGCTTCCCAAGCCGATCTTTTGAGGCAGGGTCGCTCTCCTTCTTCAAAGCTTCACGCTCGATCTTGAACTGGATCAATCGGCGGTCCAGCTCGTCGAGTTCCTCGGGTTTGGAGTCAACCTGCATGCGCAGACGGCTCGCCGCCTCATCAACCAGATCGATGGCCTTGTCGGGCAAAAACCGGTCGGTGATATAGCGGTTGGAGAGCGTCGCTGCAGATACGAGCGCACTGTCGGTAATCCGAACGCCATGGTGGAGTTCATATTTCTCCTTGAGCCCCCGAAGGATTGAAACCGTATCCTGTACGGTCGGCTCGGATATGAAAACCGGCTGAAAGCGACGCGCGAGCGCGGCGTCTTTTTCGACATTCTTGCGATATTCGTCGAGCGTTGTCGCCCCGATACAATGCAATTCTCCTCTAGCCAGCGCAGGCTTGAGCAGGTTGGAGGCATCCATAGCGCCTTCTGCTTTGCCGGCGCCGACGAGAGTGTGCATCTCGTCGATAAAAAGAATGATCCTGCCTTCTTCAGCCGAGACTTCCTGAAGAACGGCTTTTAAGCGCTCTTCAAATTCGCCGCGATACTTCGCCCCTGCAATGAGCGAGCCCATATCGAGCGCCAGAAGCTTCTTGTCCTTCAGGCTTTCGGGAACGTCGCCATTGACAATGCGTTGGGCGAGCCCTTCGGCAATCGCGGTCTTGCCAACGCCGGGCTCACCGATCAGTACCGGATTGTTTTTCGTCCGGCGTGACAAGACCTGGATGGCGCGGCGGATTTCCTCATCGCGGCCGATGACAGGATCGAGCTTGCCTTTGGAGGCTTCTTCCGTCAGGTCGCGTGAATAGCGTTTAAGCGCCTCGTAGGATTGCTCAGCCGATGCGCTGTCGGCCGTGCGCCCTTTGCGGATATCATTTATCGCCGCGTTGAGACTGATGGGAGTGACGCCCGCATCGGTGAGAATGCGGCTCGTGTCGGCCTCTTTTTCCATTGCCAGAGCAAGCAACAATCTTTCGACGGTGACATAGCTGTCGCCAGCTTTCTCAGCAAGCTTTCCGGCCTGGTCGAACACTTTTGCCAAGGTTGGCGCCATATAGAGCTGACCCGCGCCGCTGCCCGACACTTTCGGCAATTTGGCCAGGCTTTCATCGGTTTTGGCGAGTGCGTCGCCCGGACGGCCTCCTGCGCGAGAAATCAAACTGGCGCATAGCCCTTCCGGGTCATCGAGCAACACCTTGAGCAGGTGTTCTGGCGTCAGTCGCTGCTGACCTTCCCGAAGAGCAAGCCCTTGAGCAGACTGCAAAAAACCACGTGAGCGTTCGGTGAATTTTTCAAAGTTCATTTCATCCTCCATGGCACGCGCCCAGCGC
>CAYVJO010000139.1:0-6328 GCA_964451735.1 uncultured Hyphomicrobiaceae bacterium
ATTTGAAGCGGGCCCGGCTCGAACGATCCGACCTGTCCTGGGCCAATCTGAGCGGGGCCCGCATGGAGGGCGCGGACGTGGGCCCCATGGTCAACGGCCGCGAGTACGCCCGGTTCACCGCGATCGTCGACCGTGCCGTCGAGCAGGGCGCGCGGGTGGCGTGCGGCGGGAAGCGGCCCGAGGGCATGGCGACCGGCTGGTTCTACGAGCCCACGGTCCTCCTCGACGTCACCCCCGACATGGACATCGTCAACGGCGAGAGCTTCGGTCCGGTTGCACCGCTGGTCCGGGTCCAGGACTTCGACGAGGCCGTCACCCTGGCCAACCGGTCGTCGCTGGGTCTGGCGGCGAACCTCTACTCCAAGGACCTCGAGGAGGTCCACGCCTTCACGTCTCGGCTGCAGACCGGGATGGTCTGGATCAACGCCCCTCTGCTCGACAACGACGCCGGCCCGTTCGGGGGACGCAAGCTCTCGGGCAACGGTCGCCAGCTCGGCGCGGAGGGCCTGGACCAGTTCCGCCACACGAAGCTCGTGATGATCGACCCCGCCGCGGCCGAGCACGACTTCTGGTGGTTCCCGTACGGCGACGACGAGGCGTTCCCCGGTTCCTGACCGCTCCCTCACACCCTTCTCGACGACGAGAGGACCTGCCATGACCCCCACCACCCCGCCGGACGCCCTGCCCGCCGACCTCGACGGCCGCATCCGCCACTACGAGGACCCCGCGAACGATCCCGGCCCGCTCGGCCGGCAGGAATGGGCGATCCTCGTCGCGACCGGCGTCGCGCTGCCGGTCGTCTGCCTGGTGCTCGGGTGGCTCGTCGGGTGGCCGTCGTGAGCGCGGACATGCCGGGTGGCGTCGGCGAGCAGACCTCGTGGCCGCTGCTGACCCGCGAGCGGACCTGGGGGCGGCGGCAGCTCTTCGTCGTCCTGCTCGTCGCCGCGTCGGCGACGTGGTGCTACATCATCGGCGAGTACGTGGGCTACTACCTGCCGCTGTGGCCGGGCATCTTCGCCATGACCGCCGGCGCGATGATCGGCATGCTGCTCGTCACGCTCGCGGTCGTGCCGTCCTCCAGCCGTTACGGCATCGACTCGATCCAGGCCGCCGTCCCGCAGTTCGGCCGCAACGGCTGGGTCATCACCGTCACCCTGCAGTACCTGTCGATCATCGGCTGGAACTCGCTGCTGCTGATCTTCTTCGGCCGGGCTGTCGCGGAGTTCCTCGTCGCGGTCGGCATCGGCGACGGATCACTCACCACGTGGGTCGTCCCGATCGCCACCATCGTCGCCTCCGCCATCGTCTTCACCATCCTGCTGCGTGGCGCCACCGGCCTCGAGCGGGCGTCGATGGTCCTGTTCTTCTTCATCGTCGGCGTGGGGGCGTGGCTCATCGTCATGCTGCTGATCCGCGAGGGCACCGCCCTGGCCGACGCCGTGCCCGCCTTCGCCTCGGACCGTCAGCTCGACTACCAGTTCGGCATCGAGATCGGCCTGGTCAGCCTGCTGTCGTGGTGGCCCTACATCGGGTCGATGACCCGGGTGGCGCCGAATCCGCGGACGGCGGTCCTGCCGTCGATGCTCGGGATGGGCCTGCCCGTGCCGATCCTCAGCATCGTCGGTCTCGCCGGCATCCTCGTCCTCGAGACGTCCGACCCGGCGCTGTGGCTCACCGAGGTCGGCGGCAACCTGCTGGGGGCGCTCGCCCTGCTCTTCGTGATCTCGGCGAACTTCGGTACCGCGACGGCGGGCATCTACGCCTCGACGGTGGGCCTCAAGGCGGTCCCGGCGCTGCGGCGGGTGCCGTGGAACGTGGCGCTGGCCCTGTCGATCCTCCCCGTTCTGGTCGTCGGGGTCCTCATCCCGAGCTGGTTCTTCGACAACTTCGGCACGTTCCTCGCCTACATCGGGGTGTTCTTCGCCCCGCTGGTCGGCATCCAGATCGTCGACTACTTCGTGCTGCGGCGGCAGCGGATCAGCCTGCGCGGGATCTACCGGACGGACGCGGCGGGGCCGTACGCCTACTGGTTCGGGATCAACCCGGCCGCCGTCCTCGCCATGGCCGCGGGGGTCGGGACGTACCTGTACCTGCTCAACCCCATCACCTACACGGTGCGCGACCCCTTCGCGATCATCGGGGCGTCCCTGCCGGCCGCCGCTGTGGCGGCAGTCATCCACGTGGTCCTGACAGTCGCCGTCATCCGCCCGGCCGGGCGCGGCGGGTACGGCGACACCGCATCGTCCCCGTCGAGGTCCGTGGCCGAACCCACGGGCCAGGCCTGACGGGGCCGGGGGACCCGGGCGCCGTGGACACCTCCCCCCTGCCCGCGCGCGCCCGGGTCGTCGTCGTCGGCGGGGGGGTGGTGGGCTGCAGCGTCGCCTACCACCTCGCCCGCCGAGGCTGGACCGACGTCCTCCTCCTGGAGCGCAACACCCTGACCTCCGGCACGACGTGGCACGCCGCCGGGCTGGTCACCGCGGCCCGCCCGACCTGGGGGATGCGCGAGGTCGTCAAGCGCAGCCTGGAGATCTTCCAGGACCTCGAGGCCGACACGGGCCTGTCCACCGGGTACATGCGGACCGGGACCTTGCACCTGGCGACCACCGACGACCGCTGGACCGAGCTGCTCCACCAGGCGAGCGCCTGCCGGGCCAACGACCTCGAGGTCGAGATGCTCGGCGCGGACCGGACGGTCGAGATGTTCCCGATCCTCGACCCCGCGGACGTCGTCGGCTCGATGTACTTCCCGGACGAGGGGCGGGCGACGGCCACCGACACGACGATGTCCCTCGCGCGCGGCGCCACGCAGCGCGGGGTGCGGATCCGCGAGCACACCCGGGTCACCGGGTTCCTCCGGCGCGGCGCGACGGTCACGGGGGTCGTCACCGACGCCGGCGAGGTCGAGGCCGAGTACGTCGTCAACTGCACGGGCATGTGGTCGCGCGAGGTCGGCGCCCTGCTCGGCGCCCGCCACCCCGCTCAGGCCCTGGCGC
Organism: uncultured Hyphomicrobiaceae bacterium; assembly: GCA_964451735.1. Taxonomy (GTDB): domain Bacteria; phylum Pseudomonadota; class Alphaproteobacteria; order Rhizobiales; family Rhodomicrobiaceae; genus JAHQVI01. Next base: position 2,997 of record CAYVJO010000139.1, read on the forward strand.
ACTACTACGTCGTCACGGACAAGATCCCCGGTCTGCCGGACCGGATGCCGACCCTGAAGTCCTCCGACGACTGGTCGTACGTGAAGGACGACGCCGGGGCGCTGATGGTGGGGTTCTTCGAGCCCGGCAGTTACGCGTGGGCCTCGCGCGGCATCCCCGACGACGACGGGTTCGTCCACCTGCCCGAGGACTGGGACCACATCGGGCCCTTCTACGAGCGCATGACCACGCGCATCCCGCTGCTGGCCGACGCCGGGATCCGGCTGTTCTTCGGCGGTCCGGAGTCGTTCACCCCGGACGGGGTCTACCACCTGGGCCGGGCGCCGGGGCTGCGGAACTACTTCGTCGCCGCCGGCTTCAACTCCGTCGGACTCATCAGCGGGCCGGGCGCCGGGTCGGTCCTCGCCGACTGGATCGTCGACGGGCGGTCCCCGATCGACCTGCCCGAGGCCGATCCGCGCCGCACGATGCCGCACGAGACCAACCGCCGCTTCCTCGAGCAGCGGGTCGTCGAGACGCTCGACCTCGCGTACGCCCTGCACTGGCCGTCGTACCAGCGGTCGTCGGCCCGTCCGCTGCGGCGCAGCGCCCTGCACGCCGCGACGTCGGCGGCGGGTGCCGTCTTCGGTGAGCTGGCCGGCTGGGAGCGGCCGAACTTCTACGCCCCGGAGGGGGCACCGGAGCCACGGTGGCGGTGGGGCCGGCCGTACTGGGCCGACCATGCGGCGGCCGAGCACGAGGCGGTCCGCACCGGTGTGGGCGTCCTCGACGTCTCGTCGTACGGCAAGTTCCTCGTCCAGGGCCGGGACGCCCTCGCTGTCCTGCAGCGGGTCAGCGCGAACGACGTCGACGTCGAGACCGGCAGGATCGTCTACACCCAGTGGCTCAACGGGCACGGCGGCATCGAGGCCGACGTCACGGTCACGCGCCTCGCGGAGACCGAGTTCCTCGTGCTGTCCGGGCCCCTCACCGCGCCCCGGGACCTCGCGACCTTGCGCGAGGCGGTCCGCGACGACGAGTTCGCCACGGTCGCCGACGTCTCGGGGACCATGGCCATGGTCGCCGTCATGGGGCCGGACGCCCGCCGGTTGCTGCAGCCGCTGACGGACGCCGACCTGTCCGCGGAGGCGTTCGCCTTCGGCACCTCGCGCGAGATCGACCTGGGGCTCGCCTTCGTGCGGGCGACGCGCATCACCTATGTCGGCGAGCTCGGGTGGGAGCTGCTGGTGCCGGTCGACGTGGCCCACCACGTGTGGGACACCGTCCTGACCGCCGATGCCGGTCCCGGTGTCGCACCGCGTCCGGCGGGCTACCACGCGCTGAACTCGCTACGGATGGAGAAGGCGTACCGCAGCTGGGGCCACGACATCTCCGCCGGCGACACCCCGCTCGAGGCGGGCCTGGGGTTCGCCGTGGCATGGGACAAACCCGGCGGGTTCACCGGCCGCGACGCCCTCCTGCGGCAGCGCGAGGCCGGCGTGTCCCGCCGCCTCGTGCAGTTCGTGGTCGAGGACCCCCGGCTCTGGCTCACCCACGACGAGCCCGTGTTCCGCGACGGCGTCCGCGTCGGTCACCTCGCCTCGTCGGCCTACGGTCACCGCCTCGGCGCGGCCGTCGCGCTCGGGTACGTCCGCGCACCGGCGTCCGACACCCCGCGCGGGTGGTGGGAGGCCGGCCGGTACGAGATCGAGGTGGCCGGCGAGCGGGTGCCGGCCCGCGCCTCGCTGCGCCCCTTCTACGACCCCAAGTCGTTGCGCCCGAAGGCCTGAGGGCTGACGGGCGGGAGGTACAGGCGCTCGGGGACGTCCCCCCGGAACACGGCGGGCCCGTCGGCCCAGCACAGCAGTTCGCAGCCCTCGCCCGAGCGCAGCGTCCGTCGTGTGCCTGCCCCCGTGTAGGCGTACTCGCCGGCGACGTACTCGGCGGCGCCGTCACGCAGCGAACCCTGGAGCACGTAGACCTCCAACGGCCGGAAGTGCAGGTGCTCCGGCACCTCGGCTCCCGGCTCCAGGCGCAGGATCGCCACCGCGACGTTCGGCCCGTCCTGCCAGAGGGTGCGGCGCAGCACGCCGTCGAACGCCGTGGCCTCCCACGGTCGGGACTCGGTCCGGATCTGGATGTCGGGCGGGCCGAGGACGTCGGTGCGAACCGGCGTCAGGGCGTCGTCGCGGTCCTCGCCGCGCAGTTCCGGCGTCAGCGGGATGCCGTGGACGGGGCCGTCCAGGCGGGAGACGAGGATCGACTCCTCGATCGCCAGGGCGTCGTGGGTCGTCCCGGTGGGATTGACCCCCAGCTCGCCGCACTCCGCGATGCCCTGGAAGTCCAGCAGGCGACCGGCGAGGAAGTACGAGCTGGCCGGTGCCAGGTGGGTGTGCAACCCGGTGGTGCTGTCGCGGTCCATCCGCAGCAGGGTGAACGTGCCGCCGCGCTCGGCCGCGACCCGCAGCACCTTGACGCTGATGCCGTCTCGACCGGTGGGGACCCACGGCATCGCGGCCGCGGGGCGGGCGGTCGTCCCGGGGCCGTCCGGTACGACGGGATGGGACGCCTGCGCAGCGCTGCCCAGGTCGTGGGCGGTGTTGAGACCGGTCACCCGGTCAGGAGACGTGCCGTCCGCCCCGGCGGACGATGACCTGGGTGACCCGGGCCAGTGACCGCAGTCACGCGAATGCCTCAGCCTCGAACAACTCAGCCGCGGGAGCCGGACCAGGTGGCCCGGTGCAGCCCACCGGGGTCGACGAGGAGCACGCCTCCCGGGACGGTGGCGACCAGTCCGGCGCGGCGCAGCTCCGCCAGGGTGCGGGCGACCACCTCGCGGACCGTCCCGGCGGCGTCGGCCAGCTGCTGCTGTGTCACCCGGGCGACCAGGGCGCCGTCGGTGGCGGGTGCGTCGCTCGCCAGGTCGAGCAGGTGGCGCACGACCCGCTGCTGCACCGAGGCGAAGTCCACCTCGGCCACCTCGTCGACGACCTCGACGACCAGCCCCGCCATCTCGGTGGCCACGGCCCACGCAGCGTCGGCGTCGGACCGGCACGTCCGGGTCAGCTGGGCCGTGTCGAAGCGCAGCAGCGTGGCGTCGGTGACGGCGGCGACGTTCAGCGGGATCCGGCCGCCGCCGAGCACGGCGGCGAGCCCGAGGACGGCACCCTCGCGGGCGTAACGGACCGTGGCCTGCCGGCCCTCCGCCGATTCCATGAAGACGCGCACCACACCGTCGGCGACGAGGGCGACCCACGGTTCGAACCCGGGTGTGTACAGGCGCCCGCCTGCGGAGATCCGCACGAGTGCGGCACCGGCCGTCGCCTGCGCGACCGTCCCCGCCGGCAACCGCC
>CAYVJO010000139.1:6338-7228 GCA_964451735.1 uncultured Hyphomicrobiaceae bacterium
CTTGCCCGTCGCACCCGCGGCAGACGAGCTGAGGAAGCTGCTCGACAGCGCCGCGACCGCGAGGTCGGGCGGGGCCGACATCAGGCCGCCCCCGTGCACGGTTCCGTCCGTCTGCGTCACCCGACCTCCGCCTCTCTCGCGTTCCTGTAACGATAGTCACAGCGGCGCGTGATGGCGGTCCTGGTGGCCCACGGGGCCGTGATCGTCCAATCGGGCTCACTGCGGCAGCTGGTGCCGCGACGACGAGGTGGTGTGACCGATGCGAGCAACGAAGCCGCTGGTGAGAGGGTCGACGTCGGGTCGGCCGCGCCGGACCCTGATTGTGGGGGCAGCCCTGGCGGGCCTGCTCCTGGCCGCCTGCGGGGAGGCGGATGACGCCGAGGACACCGTCGAGGAGGCTGCCGACGAGGCGACCGACGCCGCGGCCGACGTCTCCGACGAGGTAACCGAGGAGATGGACGAGGGCGAAGCCCCCGAGACGGTCGAGGTGACGATCGGGGTGGCGCCGTCCTTGACGGCCGTGCCGATCTACATCGCCGATGCCGAGGGGTACTTCGCCGACGAGGGCCTCGACGTCACGCTCGAGACGCTCCAGTCCGGCGCCCAGACCATCCCGCAGCTGCTCAACGGGCAGCTGCAGTTCTCCATCTCCGACACGGTCGCGACGATCAGCGCCGTGTCCAACGACGTGCCGCTGCAGATCATCAGCTCGAACATCGTCGGTGCGGGCGAGGGTGAGCAGGACTTCGTGGGCGTCGTCTCCGACGGCAGCATCGCCGAGGGCGACCTTGCGGGGCTGGAGGGCCAGACCCTGGCCGTCAACCAGCTGCGGGGTCTCGCGGAGCTGCTGAGCCGGGCGACGCTCGACGAGGCCGGTGTCGATCCCGACT
>CAYVJO010000140.1:0-7186 GCA_964451735.1 uncultured Hyphomicrobiaceae bacterium
CTGATCAACCAGCATCCCCGCCGTATCGAAAAGCTCATCTTGGGCGCGTTGCCTTTTGTCTTGCTCATCGGCATTTATGCCATAGGTAGTCATATACGACTTTCGGAAAACCCGAACGACAAGCTGCTTCCATCGCTCGGGCAAATGGCGGAGAGCTTCTACGTCATGGCTTTCGTCGCCGATACGCGCTCAGGGGATTACCTTTTGTGGAACGATACAGCCGCGAGCCTGGGCCGGCTTCTCAGCGGCGTCGCCATTTCAGCGATGATCGCGGTCGGTCTCGGAATTCCGGCAGGCTTTATACCAAGAGCCCGTGCAACGCTCGCTCCTTTCATCGCCGCGATCTCGCTGATCCCGCCCATAACCATCCTGCCGATCCTATTTATCATTTTCGGGCTTGGCGAAGCGTCGAAAATCGCGCTCATCATCGCAGGTACTGCGCCGGTCATCGTGCGCGCGATGGCGCAGGCTGTTGCGGAGATTCCTCAGGAGCAGATTGTCAAGGCAGCAACGCTCGGGGCCTCGACCTGGCAGATGATCGTCCGTGTCGTCCTGCCGCAGATCATGCCGAAACTCATTACCGCAATCCGGCTCGGCCTCGCCCCCGCCTGGATATTCCTCGTTTCGGCGGAGGCCATCGCCTCGACCGACGGACTTGGATACCGCATTTTCCTCGTCCGGCGCTATCTGGCCATGGACGTGATCCTGCCCTACGTCGCATGGATCACGCTGATCGCTTTCATGCTCGACCGTCTGCTCTATCTGTATTCCCGGCGCCGTCACGGCTGGGCGCATGTCCAGGGAGACGCGCTGTGAGCTATGTCGAGGCGAAAGGGATCTTTGTCAGCTATGGCGACGTAGCGATTTTGGAGCGTGTGTCCCTATCTGTGGAACGAGGCGCATTCTGCACGATTGTCGGAGCGTCAGGTTGCGGAAAATCGACCTTTCTTCGTCTGCTGCTTGGACAGGAGCAGCCGACGCGTGGCGGGATTTTCGTCGAAGGCGTTCGAATTCCAGGCGAGCCGACGCCGGACCGCGGCATTGTCTTCCAGCGCTACTCAGTGTTCCCCCATCTGACAGTGATAGAGAATTTGACGCTCCCGGCAACGTTCGAAAATGCGAAGGTGCTCGTCAGGCTGTTCGGTGAACGCAAGAAAAAGGCTATTGCCGAGGCGGAAGCAATGTTGGAGAAAATCGGCCTATGCCAATCGCGAGACCGCTACCCGGCTCAGCTCTCCGAGGGAATGCAACAACGGCTCGCCATTGCGCAGGCCCTGCTCAAGCGGCCGAAAATCCTTCTCATGGACGAGCCTTTCGGCGCGCTGGATCCGGGTATCCGGCTCGACATGCAAAATTTGCTGCAATCGATCTGGCGCGAAACGGGTATGACGATTTTCATGGTCACGCATGACATCTCCGAGGCGTTTCGGCTCGGTACCCGCCTAATCGTGTTCGACAAGGTCCGCCACGATCCGCAATATCCATCCGCTTACGGAGCGACAATCACCTACGATCTGAAACTCAGGGACGCCGCCGCAGATGACGCGCAAAAAGCCGCCGAGTTTCTTGCCGCTGAAACGATCACAACCGATAGGCTCATCCATGTTTGACCGACCATCGCCTCGCACCAAACGCTTTCCGTACCACGCCGTCCGGGCGCGCGCGCACCATCCCGACTTCAACGCGAGGGAAACGCGCGGCTGGAAGGCGGTCGAGGCGGAGGAACGCTTGCCCGAGGATGGGTGGCGGCGCGAACAGCAATGGGCGCTCGATATGGGGCTGCCCGGCGCTGAATGCCTGACGGACAAGTCGATCCCCACTTTCGCGCGCGGCGAGCTTCCGCATTTCGCCGGCATCAACACCTTCCTAAAAGCCCCTTATGTGGAGAACGTCCGGGATGTAGCAAAATACGACGCCGCCGTTGTTGGCATTCCGTTCGACAGCGGAACGACCTATCGCCCCGGCACTCGCTTCGGCCCGCAGGGTATCAGGCGCATCTCGGCGCTGTACACGCCCTATAATTATGAGATGGGTGTGGATCTGCGCGAGCAGATAACCCTTTGCGATGCAGGCGATGTGTTCACCATTCCGGCCAATCTGGAGAAGAGCTTCGATCAGATCACCCGCGGCGTCTCTCACGTTTTCTCGTCGGGCGCGCTGCCGGTGATGCTCGGCGGCGACCACTCCATCGGCTTCCCGTGCGTGCGCGGGATCGCTCAGTGTACATCTAAAAAAATCGGCATCATCCATTTCGACCGCCATATCGACATTCAGGAGAAAGACCTCGATGAACGCATGCATACGACGCCCTGGTACTGGGCGACGAATTTGCCGAATGTGCCTGCTGTCAATCTCGTTCAACTTGGCATAGGCGGCTGGCAGGTGCCCCGCTATGGCGTCGCGGAGGCGAGGCGGCGGCAAACCAATGTGCTCACTATTGAAGATATCGAAACGCTTGGGCTGGAGAAGACTGCCGAAATCGCGCTTGAACTCGCCTGGAAAGATGCGGATGCGGTTTATATTTCATTCGATGTGGACAGCGTCGATTGCGGTTTCGTGCCGGGTACGGGCTGGCCGGAGCCAGGCGGTTTCCTTCCGCGCGAGGCGCTGAAGCTGTTGGGGCTCGTTGCGGCGGAGGGCTTGTGTGGGCTTGAGGTGGTCGAGGTCAGCCCTCCTTACGACACCTCGGACATTACCGCGCTTCTCGGTGTCCGCGTCGTCGTCGAAGCGCTCGGATCGATGGTTGCGCATGGCAAGCTCGGCAAGCATAAAGCCATCATAGACAAGCCTGTTGCGTTTTAAGGATGACAGCGATGCATGATGATCATTCGCATGACGATGACAACTCCCATCATGGTCACGACTACGGTCCTGGCCATAACGCGCCCCGGCCCGTCCAGTGGCAGACGCCTCATGACACGTATGCCCAAAGCGCACGCGTCAAATCGCCGGCACCCGATTTCGACCTTGTGGAGACGGCGTTTATTGCCGGTTTCACGAATGCACCCGACCCGACCAGCTTTCTGCGTCTTGCGCGCATTCCCTTCGAGGGCCAAAGCGTTAAAGGAGAACTGTTGAAACTCCTCCGTGTAGAAACGGATGAAGCGGTCGATGTCGCCTCGATTACGCCGCATCTCGGTGGTGCGTCTATGCGCTACGACCCGATGCCGGCCAAGATGGTTTCGCGGCGGCGGCGGTTGGCTTTCGTTTATTTCGATGGGCGGGCGGTTCAAAAGTTGAGCTTTGCAGAAGCTCTGGCGCTCAGCTCGTAGCAAGCTCCGCCTCGGCCTGCTCGCAGGCGTGGCAGGCAACGTCCCGCTCGGCGATGGTCTGCAGCAAAGGCCGCTCTATGCGGCAGCGCTCGAAGGCCAAGGAACAGCGCGGGTGAAATGCGCAGCCCGCAGGTGGATCGAGGGGTGAAGGCGTCTCCCCGCGCAAAACGGTTTTTTCCCGCCGCCGCGCTGGATCGGCAATCGGCGTTGCGGCCAGTAAAGCGCGCGTATAGGGGTGGCGAGGATCGTTGAAGATTGTGCGGCTTGCGCCATGTTCCACCGCCCTGCCGAGATACATGACCATGACATCGTCGGCAATATGCCGGACGACCGACAGATCATGGCTAATGAATAGATAGGCGAGATCAAGCTGTTCCTGAAGGTCGGCGAGAAGGTTTAGCACTTGCGCCTGGATCGAGACGTCAAGCGCGGAGACAGGTTCATCGAGAACCAGGATCGCAGGGTCGAGCATCAGCGCACGCGCAATGGCGATACGTTGGCGCTGCCCGCCGGAAAACATATGCGGATAGCGGTTGAAATGCTCGGGCCTGAGACCAACCGCCTCCATCATGAACTCAGCCTTATCGCGCCGTTCCGATGCGTTTAAGCTGGTATTGACGAGGAGCGGTTCTTCCAGCGCGGCCCCGATTTTCTGGCGCGGATTGAGAGAACTGTACGGGTTCTGAAAGACGATCTGGACTTTCGGGCGCAGCGCCTTCCGGATCGCTGGCGGTGCACCGATCACCACCTGATTCAGAATGCGCAGCGCGCCGGATGTCGGCTCCTCGATCATCGTCACAAGGCGGGCGAGCGTCGATTTTCCGCAGCCCGACTCGCCGACTACAGCCAGTGTCCGGCCGCGCTCAAGCTTGAAGCTAGCACCCGCTACCGCCCTCAGCAAGACAGCGCTTCGGAACACACCGCGCGGAACGAAATAATCCTTCGTCAAATCATCCGCTTCAAGAACGATTTTGCCCGTCATTCAGCCAACTCCAGCGCGGGATGCCCCTGAGGCAGTCCTTCGGCAAGGGGATAGTGGCATAGCGCCTTGCCCAGCTCCGAGCCTGCATGAAATGGCCGCGAGGTAATGCAAAGTTCCGTGGCAAAGCGGCATCGCGGCGAAAAAAGGCAACCCAGGGGACGGTCGAATACGCCAGGGACAACGCCCGGGATCGAAGGAAGATACTCATCCTCGGCACGCTCCGGCAAAGCGGCTAGAAGAGCAGACGTATACGGATGATGAGGTTCAGCGAACAGATCCATGACTGGCTGCTCCTCAACTTTCTGACCCGAATACAGCACGCAGACCCGCCGCGCCGTTTCGGCGACGACGCCCATATCGTGCGTCACAAGAATGAGCGCCATGCCGGTATCGCGCTGGAGTTTCAACAGCAGGTCGAGGATCTGAGCCTGTATGGTCACATCGAGCGCGGTCGTCGGCTCATCGGCGATCAGGAGCTTGGGATTGCAAGCGATCGCCATCGCGATCATGACGCGCTGGTTCATGCCTCCGGACATTTGGTGCGGAAAATTGCCGAGGCGCTTTTCCGGCGCGGGAATGCCAACCTGATGAAGCAGCTCGATAGCGCGCGCGCGCCGCTCCGGCGGTGTCATCGTGGTGTGGATTTTGAGAACCTCGGTGAGCTGAAAGCCGATCGTGAAACAGGGGTTCAAGCTCGAAATCGGTTCCTGAAAGATCATCGCGATCTCTGCGCCGATGATACCCCGGCGCTCGCGTTTGGTCAGTGTCAGCAAATCCCGCCCATCGAAGCGCAAACGGTCCGCCATGATTTTCGCAATGGGTGGCAGGAGGCCCATGACGGCGAGCATCGCCACCGACTTTCCTGAGCCCGATTCGCCGACGATGGCGAGAACGTCGCGTGCATCGATGCTGAGCGAAACGCCATCCACAGCCCGGAACGCGCCTGCGGCGGTTGCGAATTCGATGGTGAGATTTTCGATTTCGAGCAGTGCCACCCTTACGACCTCTTGAGCTTGGGATCGAGCGCGTCGCGCAGGCCGTCCCCGATCAGATTGATGGCAAGCACCGTCAACAGGATCGCGATGCCCGGAAAGGTCACCACCCACCATGCCCGCAGTATGAACTCGCGCGCTTCGGCGAGCATGGTGCCCCATTCCGGCGTAGGCGGTTGGGCGCCCATGCCGAGAAAGCCAAGCGCGGCTGCGTCGAGAATGGCCGTCGAGAAGGAGAGCGCGGCCTGCACGATCAGCGGAGAGAGGCAATTCGGCAGGATCGTCAACGTCATGAGGCGCATCGGACCGACGCCGGCGACGCGGGCGGCAATGACATAATCCTTGTGTTTCTCGCCAAGAACGGCGGCGCGCGTCAGGCGCACATAATGCGGCTGCTGGACAATGGCGATGGCGATCATGGCGTTGGTAAGACTTGGACCAAGGATGGCGACGAGCGTCAGCGCGAGCAGGAGGCTCGGAAAAGCGAGTATGATGTCCATCAGGCGCATGATCAGAGTCTCGATCGCGCCGCCGATGAAGCCGGCGATCAGGCCAATGATAACGCCGACGATCAGCGCACCGAATACGACGATACAGCCGACGAACAGAGAATAGCGCGCGCCGTGGATGAGGCGAGAAAGCATATCCCGGCCGACGGCGTCGGTGCCAAGGAGAAACCTCCAGTCGCCGCCCTCCTGCCAGACAGGCGGAACCAGAAGTGCATCGCGATATTGCTCCGCGGCACCGTGCGGGGCGATCAGGTCCGCCAGCAGCGCCGTCAGGCAGATCGCGACGAAGAACCAGAGACCGATAACCGCGCCGCGATTCTCCCGGAAATAGAACCAGAACTCGCCGACGATCGCGCGCATCCCTTCGGGACGGCTATCCCGCGTAACGCCCGCATCGAAGATTGTCTCTACCATTGGCTCCTTCACCTTCCGTGCCTGATTTTCGGATTGATCAAGCCATAGAGCAAATCCACGATCAAATTCACGATCATGACCATCGCGGCGATCATCAAAAGCCCGCCCTGAACGGAGGGGTAGTCGCGCCGGAAGATCGAGTCGATCATCCATTTGCCGATGCCAGGCCAGGAGAAAATCGTCTCCGTCAGGATCGCGCCGCCAAGCAGATGGCCGACTTGCAGGCCGATGACAGTGACCACGGGGATAAGCGCGTTGCGGAGCGCATGGACGCCGACGACCCGCAATGGCGTCATTCCCTTGGCAAGCGCCGTACGAATATAATCCTCGCCAAGCACCTCCAGCATAGCCGAGCGCGTTTGCCGGGCGATCACGGCGAGCGGAATGGTACCGAGAACGATGATTGGGAGAATGAGGTGCGATAAGGCGGAGGCAAACGCGCCTTTCTGGCCGGACAAGAGACTGTCGATGAGCATGAAGCCGGTCACGGGCGGGAAATAATAGAGCAGAGAGATACGGCCCGAAACCGGCGTCCACCCGAGGATACCAGAGAACAGTATCATGAGCAAAAGGCCCCACCAGAAGATCGGCATGGAATAGCCGATGAGCGCGGCTCCCATGACGGATTGATCGAGCCAGGAGCCTCGCCGTGTCGCCGCGAAAATGCCAGCTGGAACGCCGAGGATCAGCGCAAAGAGGATCGCACAGAGGCTCAGTTCGAGCGTTGCAGGAAAGAGTGTTAGAAATTCATCGAACACGGGCCGCTTGGTAACCAGCGATTGGCCGAGATCACCAGACAGCGCCGAGATGAGGAAATCGAAATATTGCGCATAGATCGGCCGGTCGTAGCCGAGCTGTTGCATCAGCTCCAGATAGCGTTCGGTCGTGATGCCGCGTTCGCCCGCCATCAGCAGGACGGGATCGCCGCGATACCCGCTCGAATACGGGACGCGCGGCGTGTGCCCGAGATTGCCGTCGCCCATGAACGTGAGGCGCTCGCTGTCGAGATCGAGGCGA
>CAYVJO010000141.1:0-1538 GCA_964451735.1 uncultured Hyphomicrobiaceae bacterium
TTCGCCTCAAGCCGCTTTCGCCGCGCCGATCCGCGGATCAAGTTCGCCCGACTCGTAGCGCTTGGCCATTTCAGCCGCGGGAATCGGCTTTATCTTCGAGCCGTTGCCTGCCGTGCCAAATTGCTCGAAGCGATCTTCGCAGACCTTCTGCATGGCGGTGAGCGCCGGTTTGAGATATTTGCGCGGGTCGAATTCGCCTTTGTTTTCGGTCAGGACTTTACGAACGGCGGCGGTTACGGCAAGACGCAGGTCCGTATCGATATTGACCTTGCGAACGCCATGCTTAATGCCGCGCACGATCTCCTCGACAGGTACCCCATAGGTCTCGCGGATTTCGCCGCCATTGGCGTTGATCATTTCCAGCAGCTCTTGAGGCACTGAGGAGGAGCCGTGCATGACCAGATGCGTGTTCGGCAGCTTGGCGTGAATGCGTTCGATGACATCCATTGCCAGAACGTCACCGGTTGGCTTGCGCGTGAATTTATACGCGCCATGCGAGGTGCCGATGGCAACGGCGAGCGCGTCGCATTTGGTCTGCGCGACGAAGTCGGCTGCCTGATCCGGGTCGGTCAAAAGCATATCCTTGGAAAGCTTGCCTTCAAAGCCGTGACCGTCCTCAGCCTCGCCCTCGCCCGTTTCAAGCGAACCAAGGCAACCCAATTCGCCCTCGACCGAAACGCCGACCAGATGCGCCATCCGCGTTACGTCCCGCGTGATGCGGACATTGTAATCGTAATCGGCGGGCGTTTTTGCATCTTCCTTGAGCGAGCCATCCATCATGACGGAATCAAAACCGTAGCGGATCGCCGAGGCGCAGGTCGCCTCATTGTTCCCGTGGTCCTGATGCAGGCAGATCGGGATATCGGGATATTGCGCCTCCAGCCCTTCGACCAGCTTGGCCAGCATCAAATCGCCGGCATAGGAGCGAGCGCCCCTGCTTGCCTGTATGATCACAGGAGCGTCGGTCTTTTTCGCCGCTTCCAGTATGGCGAGGCCTTGCTCCATATTGTTGATGTTGAAAGCCGGCACACCATAACGGTGTTCGGCCGCATGATCCAGCAACTGCCTTAAAGTTATTCTTGCCACGTCGATAACCTCCCTAGTGGGTGTATGCCCGTGCGTGCGCCAACGCCGCAACGCCAGGCAATTCACGCCCTTCAAGCCATTCCAGAAATGCCCCGCCCGCCGTGGAGACATAGGTGATACGGTCTGTCACGCCAGCCATGTTCAAGGCTGCAACCGTATCGCCGCCACCGGCCACAGAGACCAGATCGCCATTCCCAGTGCGCTCGGCGACATGTCTCGCCAAGGCGAAAGTCCCTTCTCCGAAAGGTGGCGTTTCGAACGCGCCGACGGGACCGTTCCAAAGCAATGTTTTTGCCAAGTTGATCCGATCGATGCAATCCTGCACCGATTTCGGGCCGATATCCAGGATCATGCCGTCTTCGGGGATCTGGGTCACGGGATAAATGGCGTGCGGTGCGTTTGGCTCGAAACTGTTCGCCACCACGGCATCCGATGGCAGGACGATCCGGCAC
>CAYVJO010000141.1:1548-7158 GCA_964451735.1 uncultured Hyphomicrobiaceae bacterium
AGGATACAAGGTCGGCAAATCGCTGTGCGAACTCGATATGGCCTCTACAGTATCCGCCATATCGAGTTCGCACAGCGATTTGCCGACCTTGTATCCTTTGGCGTACAGGAATGTGTTCGCCATACCGCCGCCAATGATCAGCATCTCGACCTTGGGGGCAAGGTTGGACAGGAGCGGGATCTTCGTCGAGACTTTAGCGCCTCCAACGATAGCGGCGACTGGCCGTCTGGGCAAACCAAGCACCAGTCTGAATGCCTCCAGCTCCGCCAGCATTTGGGGCCCGGCAAAAGAGGGAAGCTTTTGCGCGATCCCATACACTGAAGCGTGAGCGCGATGCGAAACGGAAAAGGCGTCGTTCACGAACAGGTCGCCCAACGCCGTCAGCTCGGCGATGAATTTGGCGTCGTTATCTTCCTCCCCAGGATGGAAACGCAGGTTTTCAAGGAGCAGGATCTCCCCGGGCTGCATTGCGGCGACGGCATCCCGCGCCACGGGGCCTATGCTTTCGCCCACGAAACGTACAGCTTTCCCGTGCAGTATCGAGACGAGCTTGTCTGCCACCGGACGAAGCGAAAACGTCTCTGCCCTTTCTCCCTTTGGGCGTCCGAGATGCGAGAGCACAACGACTTTCGCACCGCGATCCGACAAGGCCTCAAGGGTGGGGACCAGCCGCTCTATCCGCGTGGCGTCGCTGACCTGGCCGGCGGCAAGAGGCACGTTCAGGTCAGCCCTAACGATCACGCGTTTACCCGAAACATCGACCTCGTCGATCCCTTTATAGACGTCGTTCGAAATCATATTGGACATGGCCCGATCCCACCTTTTATGGTTCAGCAAGGTTGGCCTGCCGCAATTCTTAAGTTGCGGCGTAAAACCGCCTAATTAATCAGCATCGTACTAAAGTCATGTCTGATTTGGAAAGCGTTTGCTACTCGAAAACCGGAGGCGAAAACGCAAAATGCATTCTTTCGCCGCCGTCAGCACGCCTCTGTTGCAGCGCCGGCATTCCAGCCCGTGCAACCATCCAAACGGAAGATTCAGCGGAGGTTTAGCAAAATCGATACAAAATAAGATCCCAGTGGAGCGGATTTGACATTTGTGTCGCGGTTGCCGCCAGTTTCATTCTCAAATGTCAAATTCATAAAACTTCCTTGGAAACAAGTATTTAGCTTGCAGTTCTTACGGCGGAAACGTTCGCAAATTAGGGCGCTGAACGGGGATGCAAATGTTTCAGTCGAACCAATAGGGCGCTGTATCATGAACGAAGTGAATGCGTCGGAGCACCGAGTTTTGGCCGGTTTGGAAAATCAGTATTGCCGAACCAGAAAGACGGAAGCTTCGCAAACGGTTCGATCATATCTGTTTCCCGTCTTTAGGAGTTACGAACTCTTTGACGGAGTGCGCTATTTCAAGTCGTCATGAACATGTCATGAAAAGCTGATACCCAATTTAAAACCTGCCTGAATGTACTTATACATCATTGAGAACGCTTCCGAATGTCCAAACATAATCAGCTCACGGAGCTGGCGGCTCGGGCAGAAGGCCCTCTTCTATTCTGGGGCCGTTCGCTGCATAATTTCAGGCAGATTTGTAGCCTTTTTCCATCGAGTCCGTTTGTAGGCCGCGCGATGAGCTGGGCTATTGCAGAGCGACCCGCTCCCCATGTCGTCGAATTCGGGGCTGGAACAGGCGCAGTCACCCGCGAACTTATTCGCGCAGGCGTCAGTGCGAACCGGCTCACTCTTTTCGAGATCGATGCGCAGCTAGGCCTCCATTTACGGCGTAATTTTCCAGAGCTGGACGTTGTGATCTCTCCCGCCGAGGCGCTCGAAAAGGTCTGGCGGGAGCGAGCAGGCCCTCCGGTCGGCGCAATCGTCTCGACAATGCCGATGAGGCTCTTCAGCTCGAAAACGACCATGTCTATTCTAAGCAACAGCCTGTCCGTGCTTGAGCCGGGCGGCATGTTCGTTCAGTTCACTTACCGACAAAAAGGACCCGTACCGGACCGAATTTGCGAAAGGCTCGGGCTCAAAGGCGAGCGTTATTCCCGCGTCTGGATCAATCTTCCACCCGCAAGTATCTGGGTCTACCGGAAGCCGTCTTAAGAGCTTTGCCATCCGATTGAATTGGATCGAGGCACTGCCTCTTTGCATGACACAGTCTCTGACCGAAAGCCGGTCTCAACTTTACTGAAATGGCTCCAACACCACTTAAGGGCGCATACGGATGGCTGGTGCGCTCATGAGCGCTTGCCACTCCTGATCATCCATCCATCTTATCCAATAAGCCGAATATAAATAGATAATTTAAATATTGGCGTTTGCACATCTGCTTCCGTCAACATAATAGCATGAGCCACAAAAGTGGATACTGGTTTTGCGAAAAGATTACGCCAAAACAAAAAGTTACAGCCCCATTCTGACTCCATTGGAATGGATCAGGCTCCAGACAGCTGAAGACTTTGATCGTTGGAGCGCAAATGTAAACAGACCTTGTCGGTCACTGTCCTGTTCATTTATGAAGACTGAGGCATGGTGAGATGACTAAGGGTCAGTCACGCGAACTGCATCTGAACTTGAATTTGCTGAATGCCGGCACATTTACAGTTTCGTGGCGGTGGCTTGAGACAAACCCGAGCGGCATCTTTGACATTGAGTTCTTTGTCAAGGCCGCGCAATTTGCCGAGCGCGGCACGTTTGATGCGCTGTTCCTCGCTGATATTCCCGCGCTCTCGGACCAACCGGAATACCGTCCCTTCCAGTCATTGGAACCTACCATCGTCTTGACAACGGTCGCGGCTCACACCCACCACATTGGACGGATTGCAACCGCCCCCCCCACCTACAACGAGCCATACAACATCGCCCGTCGCTATGCATCGCTGGACCACGCGAGCGGTGGGCGATCCGGCCTGAATGTCGTTACTACGGCCGATCCGGTTTCAGCACGCAATTTCGGCTTCAAGGAACGCCGGAGCCATGCAGAACGCTATGTGCGGGCGGCTGAGTTCACCGAAGTGGTCAAGGCGCTATGGGATAGCCGGGAGGACGATGCGCTTGTCGCCAACAAGGCCAGTGGCCGCTTTATCGATACGTCCCGCGTCCATCCAATCCGGCATCACTACAAATATTATTCCGTCGATGGTGTTTTGAACGTTCCGCGCCCGCCGCAAGGCCGGCCGATCCTGGTCCAGGCCGGAGCGTATCTGCCGGCAAAGCGACGGGCTTGCGGCGAATACAGAAATTACCAAGCTGGCGCGACATGCCGTCGGCAATCATTGATCCGCTTGGGCACTCTTCAACCTAAGCAGAGTTCGCAAGGGAATGTCGTTGCGAGGGCAGGGCGCCTTTCTGGTTTTGCGAAAAACCATGCGAGACCAAAAAAATATGAGCGGTCATTCGTTGGGCTGCCAGGGAATGTCATCTTAGCAAAAGGAAACCCACATGACCGCGCACCAGCATAACTTCACCCACGAATCGGATGCCCTCTCAGCTTTCGAGCAAAGCCTTGTCAAGCCGCTCGAATCAAGGGCGGCTGGAACTATCTTCGATGCCCAAGCCATACAAAATGCCATCGATCTCGTCCGCGCCTCGAAGTTCGGCACCTTCCGCATTCCGATTGAGCTTGGAGGCTTCGGCGGCACATTCCCCGAGCTGACCGCGCTGGTGATACGACTTGCTTCTATCGATCCGAACATCCCGCATATTTTGCGCAACCACTTCGTCTTCACCGACAAGATTTTGCGTTCCAGCAGAAGCCCGAAATACGAGCGTCTCCTCAATCTTGTGCGTGCAGGACGGTTGTTCGGCGTCGGCGTAAGCGAACTGGGCACGCAAAACATCGGCAACAATGACAATGAAACGCTGCTTGTGCCTGACGGCGACGCTTTCTTGCTTAACGGCGTTAAGTATTACAGCACCGGCAATTACTACATCGATTTCATCGCGGTCAACGCGGTCACGCCGGAGGCGGAAAAAGTTGTTGTCATTGTGCCGGCGCGGCGCGAGGGGGTGAATGTCGATGACGACTGGGACGGCATCGGCCAGCAGTTCACCGCGAGCGGGACGACTGTCTTTGACAAGGTCCGTATCGAGCCCAGCGAGGTTATCATTCCAACAGTCGATGAAACGCCGCTCCTGCATGAGGCAACCTTTCCGCAGCTCTACCTGACAGCGATCATCGCGGGCATCCTCCGCGCTGTCGTGCGCGACGCGGCTCTTCTGATCCATAGCCGGAAACGTAACTATTATCACGCCGTCGCGCAGCGTCCAGCCGACGATCCGCTCCTGCAGCAGATCGTCGGGAGGCTCGCCAGCGCAGCCTTTGTTGCCGAGGCTGCCGTGCTCAATGCCTCAGAGGCGCTTGGGCGTGTGCATGACGCGGCGATCGCAGGGCATTACGATCCGGAGCTGTCCGAGGAAGCGGCGCTGCGCGTCGCCAAGGCAAAGATCGTCGTCGATGAGCTGGCTCTCGATGCAGCTACGAAGCTATTCGATGTCGGCGGCGCATCGGCGGCGACGCGCAGCAAGCATCTGGATCGCCACTGGCGCAACATTCGCACGCTGTCCTCACACAATCCGCTTGCCTATAAGGCGCGCGTTATCGGTCTCAACGTCATCGACGGCACGCCGCTGCCGACTGGCGCGTTCTTTTAGCAGGAAATAGACATGCAATGCTTTCCCTTCGCGCGGATGCGGCGCCTACCCTTTTTGCCTACCGGCGAGTTCCCGCTGTCCAGCGTGACGAAGACGCGCTCCTAGCCGCTTTTTATGGCCTCACCCGTGTCGGGCAGGGCGCTACGCTCCGTTTGGACTGGTTGCCACCGCACCCTTTGCAGTCTCGCTTTCAAGGAAAACACTCATGACCGTCGCTGCCACAGTCACTGATCTTGCTGCTAAACCTGATTTAACATTCCATGTCATCGATGTTGCGGCGCTTAAGGCCATTCTGTCCGATGGCGGAGAAAGTGCGTTGCTCGATGTGCGCGAGGAGGGCGTGCAGACCCGCGACGGGTATATCCTCTTATCCGTTCCGCTACCGCTCAGCCGCATCGAAGTGCGCGCGGGCACGCTGCTGCGCCGCTGGGATGCGCGCGTCATCATAACGGATGCAGGCGATGGCGAACTGGCGCTGCGAGCCGCCCGCAAGCTCGCCGAGCTTGGCTTCACCGACATCGCGATCCTTGATGGCGGCCTTGCGGCCTGGAAGGCGGCGGGCAACGAGGTGTATACCGGCTCGGGCGCTTACAGCAAAGCCTTCGGTGAGTTCGTCGCGCATACCTACGAAACGCCGCATATTTCGGCTAGCGAGCTAAAGCGGCGTCTCGACGATGGTGAGGATGTCGTGGTGCTGGATGGCCGGACCGTCCAGGAGTTCGAAAAATTCTCTATTCCCGGCGCACATGCCGTGCCGAATGCTGAACTTCCGCTTCGCATACATGAGTTGGCACCGTCGCCAGAGAGCCTTGTCGTGGTCAATTGCGCCGGGCGCACTCGCGCGATCATCGGTGCTCAAGCGCTGATCAATAGCGGGCTGCCCAACAAGGTCGTCGCGCTAGAGAACGGCACAATGGCCTGGCTTTTCGAAGGCTATGCGCTCGATCACTGCAAA